>JAIEQT010000375.1 GCA_019747455.1 Chitinophagaceae bacterium
AAGTTCCTAAAAGCTTCCCTGGCAAGTTATTAGCCTTACTGTACAAAAGATATGTTTACTTCAATGGAGCATTAGATGCAGGTTATATTATTTTACCAACAGAATTAATTCCTGATAATGGCCATAAGCTTTTTGAAATGATAAAAGAGTTGGCTTTACTAAATCAATTGCCTCTATTATTTATGGATTGGCTAGGCCAGGCAAATGATTTCTGTAACACATTAGTAGATAGAATTGTTCCTGGTAAATTACCGAATGAGCGAGAAATCGAAATTCAAAAAAAATTGGGATATAAAGATGAATTGATGATTGTGAGCGAGCCTTATGCATTATGGGCAATTGAGAGTAACAATGCTCGAACGAAAGATATACTCTCTTTTGCTAATCAGCCAGGTATTGTTGTGGCTCCTTCTATTATTAAGTACCGGGAGCTAAAACTAAGGTTACTCAATGGTATACACACTTTCAGCTGTGCTATTGCGCATTTAATGGGTTTTGAAACGGTGAAAGATGCGATGCTGAATGAAACTTTCAATAGCTATATTAAACTTTTGATGCACAAGGAAATCATACCTTGCTTACTTGGTAATGATATTAGTTTTTCTGAAGCGAGCAATTTTGCTAATGATGTTATAGATCGATTTAAAAATCCTTATTTATCACATCGCTGGGAAAGTATTATGGTAGATATTCACACAAAAATGAAAACCCGTAATATTCCTTTGATTGAGAAGTTTCTGAATAGTAATAACACTGTACCAACGCTAATGGCTTTTGGGTACGCTGCTTATACTGTAGTAACAGATATGAAAGTAAATTTCCCTGGAAATACGCTCCTTACCGAGAGGGATCTTTTCGAGAAGCAAGTAAAACAATATGTGGAATCAATTCAGCAAAACGGTATAGCGTTGCACTTAGAACAATTGGTACTAACTAAAGAAACAGTACATGAATCATAAATTCATAAAAATACATGCTAAAGATAATGTTTGGGTAGCGCTGTCTGATTTACCTGCAGGAGAAAATTTGCAAACAGGTGATAGTAAGCTTGTATTGGTTGAAGATATTCCCGCAAAGCATAAGTTCTATGAAATATCGATGGATACGGGATCTCCGGTATTTATGTACGGTATTTTAGTTGGTCATGTAACCAGGCAAGTTAAAGCCGGTGAGCGGATGTCGGTAGAAAATTTGCATCACGCCACAGATAGTTATGCATATAGAAATATTAATTATCAATGGCAAGCTCCCGATATCAGCGCTTTTGCAGGTAGGCAATTTATGGGGTATCATAGAGCCGACGGACAAGTAGGTACGGCTAATTATTGGTTATTTATTCCAACTGTTTTTTGTGAGAATAGAAATTTAGAAGTTATTAAAGAGGCATTACATAATGCATTGGGGTATGCTGTTACTCCGAAGTATAAAGCATTTGCCGATCAATTGGTACAAGCTTATGAAAATGGTGTGTCAGCTGATGCTATTGATATAAATAGTTTGCGTGCTACTTCTTCTAAGAATCGCATATTTAAAAATATTGATGGGATCAAATTCCTAACACACCAAGGTGGTTGTGGGGGAACAAGGCAGGATGCAGCGGTTCTGAGTAAATTACTGGCTGCTTATGCCGATCATCCTAATGTTGCGGGTATTACTATTTTAAGTTTAGGCTGTCAAAACTTACAATTATCTGATTTTAGAGCTGATATACACGCTCGTAATCCTAATTTCAGTAAACCCATTCTGGTATATGAACAGCAAATGCCATTAAGCGAAGAAGAGCTAGTGAGTAACGCTATTAAGGATACTTTTAAAGCATTGATTACAGCCAATGAGCAAACGAGAAAACCTGCACCTTTACATAAATTAGTTTTAGGAGTAAAATGTGGAGGTAGTGATGGATTTAGTGGTATATCCGCTAATCCGGCTGTTGGCTATTGCAGTGATCTTTTAGTTGCATTAGGTGGCAAGGTACTATTAGCTGAATTTCCGGAACTGTGTGGTGTGGAGCAATCGTTAATCGATAGAACTATTGAAAAAGAAGATGCAGAGAAATTTATTCAGCTCATGCAATCTTATAGTAAAGCTGCGATTGAAGCCGGTTCTGGCTTTCATATGAATCCTTCTCCCGGTAATATTAAAGACGGACTAATTACTGACGCTATTAAATCGGCAGGAGCCGCTCGTAAAGGTGGTACTTCTCCAATTGTGTCAGTACTTGATTATACAGAACCGGCAACCAAGCCGGGATTAAGTTTGGTATGTACACCGGGTAATGATGTAGAAGCTACAACAGGTAAAGCAGCATCAGGAGCAACGCTTATTTTGTTTACAACCGGTTTAGGAACACCAACGGGTAACCCTGTTTGTCCAACTATCAAGGTGTCGAGTAATACTAAACTATTCCATATGATGCCGGATATTATTGATATAAATGCAGGACAAGTAATTGATGGAACAAAAACCATAGCTCAAATGGGAGAGGAGATATTAGACTATTGTATTAAAGCAGCCAGTGGTGAAGTTATTCCTAAAGCAGTATTATTAAACCAAGATGATTTTATTCCATGGAAACGTGGTGTTAGTTTATAAATGAATAGTATGAAACCTTTTTTAAATGACGACTACCTATTGAATAATAGAACAGCAGTTCGATTATACCATGAACATGCTGCAGTAATGCCAGTCATTGATTATCATTGTCATTTATTACCTGAATATATTGCCAATGATCATCAATTTGCCAATATTACCCAAGCTTGGCTCTACGGAGATCATTATAAATGGAGAGCGATGCGCACCAATGGTGTAGCCGAAAAATATTGTACCGGTGAAGCTTCTGATGAAGAAAAGTTCGAGCAATGGGCAGCAACGGTTCCGTTTACTTTGCGCAATCCATTATACCATTGGACACACCTCGAGTTGCAACGCTATTTCGGTATTACGGAACTACTATCTCCCAGTTCTTCTTCGGCTATTTATAAAGAAGCCAGTACGCAAATAAGTGACCCTTCTATGAGTACACGTAATCTTATCCGAAAAATGAATGTAGTAACGATTTGCACAACCGACGATCCGGTAGATTCATTGTTATTTCATCAAAAAATAAAGGAGGATAATTTTGAGGTAAATGTATTACCTGCCTTTCGTCCGGATAAAGCAATGGAAGTTAAGCATGCAAGTCAATTCAATAACTATATTAAGCAGTTAGAAGCCGCTACAAATTTATCTGTTTCCTCTTTCGATGATTTTTTATATGCATTACAGAACAGACATGATTTTTTTGCAGCTATGGGTTGCACGGTAAGCGATCATGGATTAGAAGAGATGTATGTGAGCGATTTTACCGGTAGTGAAATTGAAGCAATATTCAGTAAAATTCATAGTGGTAAGGAGCTGAATAGTGTGGAGCAACATAAGTTTAAAAGCTGTATGCTATTGCATTTTGCGGAGTGGGATTGGGAAAAGGGATGGGTACAGCAATTTCATTTAGGGGCGCTAAGAAATAATAATAGTAGGATGATGCAATTATTAGGGGCCGATACCGGGTGGGATAGTATTGGTGATTTTAGTCAGGCTGCCAGTCTTGCAAAATTCCTGAATAGATTAGATCAAGATGATAAACTCGCCAAGACCATTATTTATAATTTGAATCCGGCTGATAATGAATTGATGGCTTCTATGATAGGAAATTTCAATGATGGATCTGTTGCCGGGAAAATGCAATTTGGTAGTGCATGGTGGTTCTTAGATCAGAAAGATGGTATTGAAAAACAAATGAATGCCTTGAGTAATATGGGCTTAATTAGCCGATTCGTTGGAATGTTAACGGATTCAAGAAGTTTTTTATCATACCCACGGCATGAGTACTTTAGGAGGATACTGTGTAACATTTTTGGGGAAGAAGTTGAGCATGGGTTATTGCCCAATGATATTGCCTGGATCGGTAAAATTATTGAAGATATCTGTTTCCATAATGCTAATGAATATTTCGGTTGGAAAACAACGCATCAACAAAAAATAAAAAATGACAACATTACAGCGATTTGAGTTAAAGGGGAAAAAGGCATTGGTGACAGGCTGCGATACCGGCCTGGGAATGGCTATGGCTATAGCTTTAGCAGAAGCAGGTGCAGAAATTATTGGCGCATCAGTTGTAGGTGATTTTACTGATGTAAAACAGGCTATTGAAAATGCCGGACAAAAATTTACTTATTATCAAGTTGACATTTCTGACAGAACTGCTTTATATACTTTTATAGATACAGTAATCTCTGCACATCAACGGATCGACATTGTAGTAAATAATGCAGGGATCATTATGCGTGCGCCAGCAGCAGAACATCCGGATGAATATTGGGATAAAGTGATCGCTATTAATTTAGATGCCCAATTCATTTTAGGAAGGTCTTTTGGTAAGCACATGATTGAACATGGAGGTGGAAAAATCATATTTACATGTTCTTTATTAAGTTTTCAAGGAGGCATTAACGTGCCTGGATATACTGCTTCCAAATCTGCAGTTGCCGGTTTAGTTAGAGCATTTGGTAATGAATGGGCAGGAAAGAATGTGATGGTCAACGGTATAGCTCCAGGGTATATTGCCACAAATAATACAAAGGCTTTACGAGAAGATGCGGATAGAAGTAAATCCATACTAGATCGTATTCCTGCAGGAAGATGGGGTGTTCCTGAAGATTTCAAAGGACCGGTAGTTTTCCTGGCCTCATCTGCTTCAGATTATGTAAATGGAACTATTTTATTTGTTGATGGTGGCTGGATGGCCCGTTAATTTTTTTTATGGAAATCAGATATGCAATAGGACAGCAAGAAACGAAACTAATGGATACGGCTTCATTGAGAGCTCATTTTTTAATACAGTCTCTCATGCTGCCCAATAAGCTTACACTTGTCTATACACACTATGATAGAATGATTGTAGGAGGTGTAGTGCCCGTTAATGAAATTATTTCTCTTACCAATCCCCATGAGCTAAGAGCTAACTATTTCTTAGAAAGACGTGAAATGGGTGTTATCAATGTTGGTGGCGCTGGCTTTGTTATCGCAGGGAAAGAAAAATTTGTGCTCAATAAGCTAGACGGTTTATATATTGGCAAGGGTACGGAAGAAGTGCAATTCGGATCTTTGGATAGTACGCATCCTGCTTTGTTTTATATATTATCTGCCCCTGCGCATCAAACTTATCCTATTAGCTTATGTACCGCCGCCAATGCTGCACCTGTTAGTATGGGCGCACAACAAACTTCAAATAAAAGAACAATTTATAAGTACATTCACCAACAGGGAATACAAAGCTGCCAATTGGTAATGGGATTAACTATTTTGGAGGAAGGCAATGTTTGGAATTCGATGCCGCCACATACGCATAGCAGGAGAATGGAAGTATATTTTTATTTTGACGTAACAGATACAGCGCGTGTGATGCATTTCTTAGGTACTTCGGAGGAAACAAGACATATTGTGGTAGCGAATAATGAAGCAGTTTTATCACCACCTTGGAGTACCCATTTTGGTTGTGGTACCATGCATTATGGATTTATTTGGGGAATGGCCGGTGAAAATTTAGCATATACCGATATGGATCCGATAACGATGGATGTATTAAAATAACTATGGCTAAGATTTGTTGCTTCGGGGAATTATTACTGCGTATGTCGCCCTCATTGGGCGGCGAATGGATACATGATGCCTCTATGCCGGTATATATAGGTGGCGCGGAGTTGAATGTAGCAAGAGCTTTGGCTAATTGGGGACTAGCAGTTACATATGTTAGTGCAATACCAACAAACTATTTAAGTGAAGAAATTGAAA
>JAIEQT010000241.1 GCA_019747455.1 Chitinophagaceae bacterium
GATTGCCAGTAATTGGACAGAACTCTTTCGTATGCATTTATCCAATTCGGTAAGCGATGAGTTTGGAATTACTTATTTAGCCAGGGCGCTGCAGCAAGAGAAAGCACAGCCTGAAGAAACAGAAAACTTGGTAATAAAGAAAATACCTTTTGCCGAAGCCTTTGCTATGGTTGAAAGAGGGGAAATAACCGACTCTATGAGTGTGGCAGCTATATATAAAGTGCAGTATATGTTAGCTATCGGTACATTGAAATAGTACATTTGCAAATGGCATCACAACAACCATCTTTTATTATTGGCAGACAACCCTTGATTGAGGCACTTGAATCAGGAAAGCCGATCGACAAAATTCTTTTTCAAAAAAATATAACAGGTGATATCATTCATGAAATAAGAATATTAGCCAGAAACCAAAATATACCCATACAATTAGTACCGGTTGAAAAATTAAACGGACTTACCAAAGCCAATCATCAAGGGGTCATTGCATTTACAGCATTGGTTCAGTACATGGATTTGCAACAGGTGATAGACTTTGTGGTATCTAAAGGAGAAATACCGCTTTTTTTAATGTTAGATGGGGTAACCGATGTAAGAAATATTGGTGCTATAGCCAGAACAGCACTTTGCTGTGGTGCGCAAGCTATCATTATTCCGGATAAAGGAGTGGGTGCATTAAATGCCGAAGCTATGAAGAGTAGCGCAGGTGCTTTAGAGAAAATTCATTTTTGCAGGGTAAATAGTTTGTTGAAAGCAGTGGATACCCTTCATTTGAATGGTATTGCCGTTTTTACAAGTGAGATGCGTGCCGATAAAAATGTATTTGATCTTTCTTTTCAAAATCCTTGCTGCGTAATTATGGGCGATGAAGGAAGAGGGGTGCAACCCTATCTGGCAAAAGCAGCAGATGCCTTTTTTAAAATACCGATGAGTACGAATTTCGACTCGTTAAATGTATCGGTAGCAACCGGGATGATAGACAATAGACAATAGACAATAGACGATAGACGACAGACGATTGACGACAGACGATAGTAAATGGTCAATGGTAATTGAAACCTAAAGATAGTTATATCAATAAGCAAAACTCCATAGAACTCATCGAATGCCCGCGTGATGCCATGCAGGGATGGAAGCATTTTATTCCTACGGATCAAAAAATTCAATATTTAAATGCCTTACTCAAAGTAGGGTTTAGTGTATTAGATTGTGGAAGTTTTGTGTCGCCCAAAGCTATTCCGCAAATGGCCGACACAGCTCAAGTGATCGGGTCATTAATGGTAGAAAATACAAATACTAAACTACTAGTTATTGTTGCTAATTACAGAGGGGCTGAGGAAGCCGTTCGATTTGCACAAATAGATTATATTGGATTTCCCCTGTCTTTATCACCTACTTTTCAAAAACGAAATACAAATGCAGGTATTGAGGAGGCTTTATTGCGAATTGCTGAGATTCAAACTTTATGTTTGCGGCACGGAAAAAAATTAGTGGTGTATTTAAGTATGGGCTTTGGAAATCCTTACGGAGATGCCTATTCTCCGGAACTATTAAATAATTATACAGCTAAGCTTGTGGATTTAGGTATCGATATTGTTTCATTGGCTGATACCATTGGTATTGCTACACCTGAACAAGTAGCTATTGCGCTTACAACCTTGATGCCTATGTATCCTAGTGTACGTTTCGGTGTTCACTTACACGCTACCAGCTTGAATTGGGACAAGAAATTGCAGGCTGCTATCCATAGCGGCTGTTTACGATTTGATGGCGCAATTAATGGTATTGGTGGTTGTCCTATGGCACAAGATGATTTAGTGGGTAATATGGATACTTTACAAATGCTACCATTTTTCAGAAATGCAGGATTCGATATATCGATTGATGAAAAAGCGCTCAGCGAAGCAACACTATTGGCCAATTTAATTTTTAGGTAATAATGAAATTCAGATCAGAGTTATTGGTTAAGAAAATGAATCCGGGTATTGCCCATGTAAATCAATTATTACTTATTGGCTCTTGCTTTACCGAAAATATAGGTGCCTTATTGCATGAAAATAAATTCTCGGTACTTGAAAATCCTAATGGGATCTTATTCAACCCCATAAGTGTTTGCAACGCATTGACGATGTACATAGATAATGAACAAATAAATACAAGTGATTTGTTTGAGCTGAATGAATGCTGGCACAGTTGGCGACATCACGGGCGATTTTCTGGATTAACGGATCAAGAATCCATTCAAAAAATAAATAGTTCAACACAGGCGGCACATACATTTCTTAAACATGCCGATTTTCTTTTTATAACACTTGGTTCGGCTTGGGTATATGAATTAACGAAAAGCGCCAGCGGTTTTAAGCCCTCATTCGTTGCTGCGAATAATCATAAAGCCCCAGCCGACTGGTTCGCTAAACGACTCTTAAGCGTAGATGAAGTACTCGCAGCAATGGATAACATTATTCATCGATTGCATCAGTTCAACAATGAACTAAAAATAATTTTCACGATAAGCCCCGTAAGGCATTTGCGGGAAGGTATGATTGAGAATAATAGGAGTAAGGCCGTTTTAATTCAAGCAGTACATCATTTAGTGAATAAATTTGAAGGCATGTATTATTTCCCTGCCTATGAATTGGTGATTGATGATCTGCGTGATTATCGTTTTTATGCAGAAGATTTAGTACATCCGAATTATCATGCTACTAAGTATGTTTGGGAGAAATTTGTGGATGCCTGCATTTCAGAGGAAGCAAAGCAGGATATGGTTTTTTTACAGGAAATAGCATTGGCTTATAAGCATAATCCGTTTAATCCTAATACATCTCAACATCTTAGCTTCAGGAAAAAATATGTACAGTTGGCTACTGATTTTGCCAGAAATCATCCGCATATCAATTTGCAAGAAGAGATCCGTTATTTTGAAACTGGTGAAAGAGCTAGTACCCCAACGCTTTTGAAAGCGGAATAATTTCACAGAGTTTAGTGAATTCAGGATTTTTAAGGTAATCGGTTAAGTAGTACTTGTGTAATAGTCCTGTTAGAATAACAATAGTGCGATCGCTATTAGCGAGTAATTCTCTATAGATTCTTTCACACATGCCTTTATTCCGGAAGAACCAGAAATCATTATTATAATTATACCAACTTTGGAAAGGCTCTAAAGCTGTGTAACTATTTGTAATTTTTCTTATTTCATTGGTTTCCAACGCTACCAAATATCTTGCTGTATCACTAAGTGATTCTCGATTAATGGCAATCAAGTCTTTGGCTAAAGCATTAATAAATGCGGTATTTATGGTTTGATAGTGTTGGTAAATGATACTGTCTGATGGGGAGTACCTGCCTTGATTGGCTAATTGTGCTAAGGCAATCATATGCGACCTTTCCATTTTTAATTGATAATCGATATACGATTTCCTGTTGGGAATAAAAATATCAAGTGGTGCAATACATACATCCTTGTTTAATTCTGCATATTTTCTGGCAGCCGTGTACTCCAGTGGATTTTTCCAAATACCTAAAAACTCAGCTGTTTTTGTTCCCCGTACTTTGCGAATACTACAATTAGATATAACAGTTGAATCTACTTCCAGTAAAATGATATCGGGTTTAATTTTTTGAAGGAGGCGAAGTAATTTTTTATGGGTAATTTCTTCATTACCGTTATGCTTGGTACCGATAATAATTACTCGATTAGGGGTAGGGTCAGCAAATAATTTGATAGAGGCAATTAGGCATAAGAGAAGAAGAAATTTTTTATATGCTGTGCCATATTTTAATCTGAAATCTTCAATCTGGTTAAGGTTTAGGTTCTCCCGTCTAAAAAAGTGTTTGCACACCATGTGCTACTTTGAATTCATGTTGTAATAGCCATTTCTTTCTCCACATACCGCCTCCGTATCCAACCAACGATTTATCACTACCAATTACACGATGACAGGGAACAATAATAGCAATCTTATTTTTACCGTTTGTATGTGCGGCAGCCCTGATTACTTTAGGATCTCCTAATCTTTTTGCGAGATCCATATAGCTGATTGTTTTGCCATAGGCAATTTCCATTAGTTCACTCCAAACTCTTATTTGAAAATCAGTGCCTTGTTGATGAACAGGTATATCAAAATTTTTTCGGGTTCCATGAAAGTATTCTATCAGCTGTTCAGTACACTGATGCATAATTTCGGTGATGCCCGGTTCACCGTATGCCAATTGATCTTTATTATCTACAAAGCTTAATTCACCAATATAATGGTCGGTACCTCCGATTTTTAATAATCCAACCGGGCTTTCATAATACGTATAATGTAATTCCGACATTTAATATTGGGGTTGTATAAATATATTATATTTACGAATATATATTTTATAATTTAAAATAAAACAATATGAAACGCAATGCTACCGCCGTTTGGAATGGATCTGGCAAAGAGGGTAACGGACATCTGACTACCCAGAGCACAGTACTCAATCAAACGCAATATTCCTTCAATTCACGTTTTGCAGATGGTATTGGCACAAATCCTGAAGAGCTTATGGCAGCTGCACATGCAGGTTGCTTTACGATGAAATTAAGTTTTGTTTTAGGTGCTGCCGGTTTTACGCCAACATCTTTGGAAACCACCTGTACCATTAGTTTAGAAGATGGGGTTATCAATCATTCTCACTTAGTATTGAATGCTCAGGTACCAGGCATTAGTAAAGAGCAGTTTGATGTTTGTACGGCAGATGCTAAAGCGAATTGCCCGGTGAGTAAAGCCTATAATATGGAGATTAGTTTGGAAGCGAATTTGATTTAGTCAGTAGTCAGTAGTCATTGGGAAATAAAACCATTGACCATTGACTAATCTAGCAATTGAATAAGTTCGTTTAGTTCTTCCTTTTTATAAAGGTCTTTGGGTGCGTCAAAACATTTTGAAATTTCTTCCAATAATTGTTGTACAACCCGCTTATGGCTTAGCGGTTTAAAAAAGTTAGGGGTGGGATGTACAGCAATTCTTTTGAAATAATTTTCAATATCTGCATGTGTGAAGGCCTGTCCGTTCGTGGCATCTACAAAAAAGTGAATCTGATCCTGGGGATGGCCTTCGAAAGTGGCATGATCATAATCCGAGTGATAAAAAGCTATGATACATTGCTTGGGTATATTGATGATACGGGCATTAATATCTAACTGATCACAAAGAATTTGGTATAAGATTCCGTTAATAAGCGGATTTCCTTTTTTGCAGGAGAGTACTTTATGTAGAAAGAAATCATCCGGATTTGTGTAGCTAACTTCCGAAGCTTTTAAGTTATAGTAGTTATAAACAATACTGGTTAAAACATTAGCCTGCTCTAACGGAGTTAAAAAGTTGTTTAACTCAAGCCAAATATTTCTTCTGATTTTTTCAATTTCTTGTATAACGGGGCTGGTCTGTAAATCGGGGTATTGAAACTTAGAAACCAGTAAAGTGCCGAATAAAAGATCATGATAAGCGCTATTACTCCACTCAGTAAAATCAGCTAATAAGTCGGTAAAATGTAACCGATGAATGATCATTTCAATCCTTTCCTGCGCATATTCATCTGGTGTTGTTTCCCATAAATGCTCTAAATTAGGGATAACAGGTTTTCCCAAAGCCACTATTTTATCATAAACAGTGGCATAAACTTCTTCATCGGGGTCATCGATCAGGGTAAAAAGGGCATTCAATTCTTTTGTTTCCTGCATAGAAGAGTAGCAATTGGTTCTTCAAACTAAAATCATTTTCGGTATACTTACAAGCAGAAGTTATACCCTCTTTGTGGATATATGACTACTTATTATAATAATATTTTTCAGATCGGAAGAGCG
>JAIEQT010000460.1 GCA_019747455.1 Chitinophagaceae bacterium
AAATTAGCCTGGAAACTGCAGCTTGCGATACAGCAATTGCCTGAAAAGCAGCGGGTTGTATTTAATATGCGATATTTTGATGATATGAATTATGCTGAAATGAGTAAGGTATTGGATACTTCTGAAGGGGCATTGAAAGCCAGTTATCACCATGCTGCTAAAAAAATCGAAGAATTTGTTAAAGCCAATTAAACCAACAGGTTTGTAAGCTGTCTAAAAGGTAGATTATGGATTTTTTAGAACATATAAAAAAAGATATAAAGAGCCCCAATCAGGTTCCGGAAGGGTATTTTGAGCAGTTTACGGAAAAAATGATGGAACGTGTGTATTGGGAGGAGGAGTTGAAAGCAATTGCCCCTTCGCTTCTTGATATATCCCGTAAGCCTGTTTATACAATTCCGGAAGGGTATTTTGAACAGTTTACGGGTAAACTTCCACAAGTAAGTACAAGGGTTATTAAAATGACCGTTTGGCGTAAAATGGTGAGTTATGCGGCGGCGGCAGCAATGGCAGGGGTGCTTATTACCGGTGCTTTCTTATATACGGATCATACATCTTCAAAACGTTTTGATATAGCTGCTTACAATGCCATTAATGTTTCAGCCGAAATAAATAAATTGCCTGAAGAAGCTATACAACAGTATTTAAATAATAATGTAATTGGCGGTGCCGGTCATGAATTAAATAATGAGCAGATAGAAGTTACTCCTGCTAATACCGTTGAAAGTATTGGTGATGAAGAGTTGGCAAACTACTTGAATGAGTTGGGAGAAAAACCTGTTTCCTAAAAAAGCAAATATGAAACGGATAGTAATATTGATATTTCTATGTAATGTATTTGGTGCTACAATGATGGCCCAAGAAAGGGAGAAACCTAATGTGGCGATGATTGAATCACTTAAGGTTGCGTACATTACCAAGCAATTGAATTTGACCGCAGAAGAGGCACAAAAATTTTGGCCTGTGCATAATAATTATATCGATGAATTGAAGAAGGCGAGAAAAGAGAATATGAATAATGAATTGGTTTTTGAAGAAAAGGCTTTAAATATCAGAAAGAAATACAGCATTGACTTTAAAAAAATTTTAAACAGTGATGAGCGGGTTAATAGTGTATTCACTGCCGATCGTAATTTCAATAATATGATCCGGAAAGAATTATTGAACAGGCGAATGAATAATCCTAATGCAGTAAAGAAGTTAAAAAGAATAGATGATCAAAATTAGCTATTGCTTGAATGAGGGACTATTGATATCGTGATAAAATAAAAAATTCCAGTTCTCATTCCTACCTTTTTCCCACCATTGTTGGCGAAGTTCCATACATTTTTTGCCATTGTAATCATATTTGGCTATAAACCGGCTTTTCATTTGTTGTAATTGTGGTGCATCGTCGCCACCAAAAAAGATTATTTCTTCTTCTTCTTCAATCCAAAAAACCTGATGAAATTTACTATGAGCACCTGTTAGTTCATAATGAATATAATTATCGATCGTACCCTTATCGTTTTGTAACCAATCCACTTTGCTGAATTCTTCCAATAATAAAAAATCTTCAGGAATATAGGATGCGGAGCCGGCACCTGTAGCATATTCGAACTCTCTTTGTTGTACATAATACGTGGCATAGGGAAACGCAATAAAGCGTTCACCATTTTGGTTTTTAACCGTAATGCCTCCGGCATGATCTTTATGCAAATGGCTTAGTAAAACTTTAGTAATTTGAGAGGGATTAATGCCAGCTTTTTCTAGATTATGATATAGTTGCATGTTACCATTTGGTAAGTTATAGCCCAAACCTGTATCGATTAATATGATATCCTTAGATGTGATGATAACAAAGGGCTGAATTTCTACTAATAAAGAACCGATGGGTCTGCTATTGAGTTCTTCTTTTTCCGTATCGAAAGGAACGAATACTTTGGTTTTGTCGATTGTGAAACTACCTTCCGATAGCGGAATTATTTGCATAGCAGATATAATGATTAACGTAATACCATTTGCCTATCAGCATCGAGGCGTAAAAGTATGAAAATTAAAATGGTGAATGATACCATGGAAGATCCGCCATAGCTTATTAGTGGAAGTGTTACGCCGGGAGAGGGAAACAAACCAATGGTCATACAAATATTAAAAGCAATATGGAACAAAATGATACTAACTACGCTGTAGGCATAAACGCGACTAAAAGTACTTCGCTGGCGCTCAGCAATTTGAATGACGCGGAATAGGAAAAATAAATAGATCAGCAGAAAAACTAAACAGCCTACAAAGCCAAAAGCCTCACCTAAAGAAGTAAAAACAAAATCGGTGGATTGTGCCGGTACATATTTACCTCTGGTTTGCGTACCTTTTAAAAATCCCCTGCCTAGCAACCCGCCTGAACCTATAGCAATTTTGCTTTGGCGTACATTATAATCATCAGGTTTTTTGGGAGTTTTATCACTTTTTTTAGCAGATCGTTTATTTTGACTACAGTCGTAATCTTTACCAAAGGCACTATATACCCTAGCACTTTGGTAACATTCTAATACGTTATTAAAGATAAAGGGTACGGCAAATCGTTGTATACCTACACATGCGGCCCAAATAAAGATAATTAATGTGAGTAGCCCTCTACTTCTTTTAAATTGTTTACGGAGTAAATAAATGGTCACAATTACGCTCACTGTAAGTATAATGGCAAGTGTATTTGGTTCAATCAATAAGGTGGAAATAATCAAGGCTACGAACGAAAAGCCAATAATAAGAATAGTAGGTGGTAGCCCTTCTCTAAACATCACAAGGAAAAAGCAAAAATAAACCAATGCCATTCCTGCTTCATGTTGAATAATAGATATAACGGCAGGCAGGAGGGTAATAATACCCGCAATAATTTGTGATTTTAATTTGGAGAAGTCGGTTTCTTGTCGCGATAAAAACTTAGCTAGTGCCAGTGCCGTAAATATTTTACATATTTCTACGGGTTGTAAGTTAAATCCTCCAAAGAGTGGGATCCAGCTTTTTGATCCGTTGATATTTTTACCCAAAGCGAAAGTGGATAGCATTAATAGAATACCAAAAGCATAAAATAAGTTAGCAAATGCGGTAAACAGTTTACTATCCGTTAATAAAATAAAAGTAGCTAATGCGGCACATACTCCGGCGTAAATTAGCTGCTTGCTGTAACTGGTTTTACCATTAAAAAAACTTTGTAACCAATGGCCATCATTACGGTACTCAACCATAAAAATGCAAAGTATACCAATTGAAACTAAAATGGCATAAAGCCAAACTACGGTGGTATCAATACCCTGGGAAACACTTTTTTGTTTACTCATGGCTTACCTCCTTTGGCTTTCTTACGTTGCTCTTCGGGTAATAAGAGAGGAGATTTTATTTTTAATTTAATTGCCGTGTCGTTACTGCCTACCGGTTTTGTATTAAGTTCCAATTGCACTTCGGTGTTGGCTTTATTATTTGCTTCTGTGGCTGTCTCTAATTTTGCGGAAGCTTCTTCTTCGGCTAATTTCGCCGCACGAATGGAATCTTTTCTATAGTACCATTGCTTTATTGCGGCAGGTATTAAGTTGATTTTTGTTACGCGTTCTACTTCGGGAAGCCCGGCACTGCTGATGGTATCGTTTAAATATTTTTCCATAATAAAACCGGCAATGGGACCGGCAGCTACAGAACCATAACCTCCATTTTCAACTACTACGGCTACGGCTATTCGTGGATTATTTTTAGGTGCAAATGCTACAAATAAGGAGTGGTTTTTACCGTGGGGATTTTGTGCAGTACCTGTTTTAGCGCAATATTCAACACCGGGAATATTAATGGCAGAGGCAGTACCATAAACGGTTACATCATGCATACCATCGTGTACGGCTTTATAAGCGCTATCAGAAATATGCGTAACGATATGTTTGGTACGATACTTTTTAAGCATCTCTTTATCTTCTGTATCTTCTCTTTCAATACTGTCTACAAAATGAGGTGTATAGTAATAACCTTTATTAGCTATGATACACATCAAATTCGCTAATTGTAGCGGTGTTGCTGTCATCCTATCTTGGCCAATACCCAAGGTTAGAATACTACAACTATTCCATCTACCTTTGCCTCCAAAATCCTTATTATAACGAGCTGTATCAGGTATGCTCGCTTTATCTTCACTGGGTAAATCAACATCTAATCTTCTGCCTAAACCAAATGAGTTCATATACTCTTTCCATTTCAGGTAACCTTTTGTAGCGTTTCCATATTTACGGTTATCAATAGCTTTTCTGAATACATCGGAAAAATAAGAGTTACAAGAGTTAGCCAATGCTAGTCTAAGGTTAGCCGCATGCCCCGGATTTTTATGTTCGCAACGCACGTATACACTGCCGCAACCGGCATATCCTCCACCACAACCAACGCCATAAGATGGCGTAATCAATCCCTCATCTAAAGCTACTAATGCACCCAATGGTTTGAAAGTAGAGCCCGGGGGATATTGGCCTTTGATGGCGCGATTATACATAGGCTTTGCCGTATCCATTACCATACGCCCCCAGTTTTTTCTTCGGGCATTACCGGTGAGTACATTTGGGTTATAAGTAGGGCTAGATACCATGGCAATAATACCACCCGTACGAGGGTTAATGGCAACCGCGCTGCCAATTTTATTTTGTAATAATTGTTCTGCAAGCTGTTGAACGTCTACATCAATGCTGGTAAATAAATTTCTTCCTGCGATAGCAACGGTATCAAATAGGCCATTTTCATAAGGTCCTTGAATTCTGCTTTTGTTATCACGAATAAATCTTTTTATGCCTCTTTGCCCCATCAATACTTTTTCATAAGTCCGTTCTAACCCATTCATACCTGCATAATCTCCCATTTCATATCCTTCGTCCTTATGTTTTCGCAAAAAACTAGTATCTACTTCAGCAATATAGCCAAGCAATTGTGCTGCTGTGTTATAAGGGTAGTTTCTTACAGATCTTTCGCTAAGTACAAAGCCAGGAAATTTGTACATGTTCTCACTTAGTCGGGCAAACATTTCCGTAGAAAGTAGCGGCTCAAAAACGCTTGGTTTAACACTTGTGTTTTTGAAAATAGCTTCTCGCATTCTCTTTTTATATTCAGCAGTATCAATATTCAATAGTGCACAAAGTGCAAGCGTATCAGTTGTTTTGGCTTCTGAAGGGGTTACTACCAAGTCGTAACTGATAATATTCTCCAGCAAAGGTTTTCTGCTTCTATCGAAAATAATACCTCTATCAGGATAGATTATTTTTCTATAAATCGCATTGTTTTCTGCAGCCAATTTATACTTAGAAGAAAAGAGTTGTAGATTGATGAGTTGAAGGGTGATGATAAGAAAAACAGCGCTAATTATAATTTGGATTACGCGGCTACGACTTTGATTAAATACAGACATAGGGAAGAGGAAAAATATCCTTTATGCGAAAATAAGAATAGTTTTTGACGATCAAGGTAATGGGTATAGGGAATAGAGGATGTTTTTTTCTTTTACCTATAGCCTATTATCTATACCCTACTTATTGGTTCTAAACTTTGCTTTCCTAGTAAATAACATTTCTGTAACCAAAATGAGCAGTACACTAATTCCGGTAGTAGCGGCTACTTTTCCTAAGAAATAGGTAAAGCTTCCGAATTGAAGCCACTCTAACAATACCAAATAGAAATGATGGATAAAAGTTAGTAGCCCGGCATAGAGGCTATATGGTGCCCAACCCATACTGCTGATACTAGGCTCGGCATAGCTTTGTTCTGTTGTTTCCTGGGGAATCAGTAAACTCAATAAAAAAGGTTTGATATAGGCGATAAGTACACAGGCGGCTGCATGTAA
>JAIEQT010000302.1 GCA_019747455.1 Chitinophagaceae bacterium
AAGCTTCTTTTTCCTGAAGTGCTCTCAAGCCCGGTGTATTAGGGGAGCTCACATTTACCACAAAATAATCTGCAACACTATGTAGTTCTTCAAAACAAATATTATAGTCCTTATCGGCCTCTTCATTAGGTGTAAGTTTATTCTTACCAATATTTGCGCCTATGATCATGCGATTAGCGATACCTTCCTGTTGCATTTGATATGCTAATAACCTGGTCTTTACTTGTTTCACGCCATCATTGTTAAATCCCATTCTATTGATCAAGGCTTTGTCGGCAGGTAATCGGAATAATCTGGGCTTATCGTTACCTGCTTGTGCTTTTGGCGTAATAGTTCCGGTTTCTACAAAACCAAACCCTAAGGTGGCCAATTCGGATAAATACAAAGCATTTTTATCAAAGCCGGCACCCAAACCAACCGGGTTCATAAAATTTAGCCCGAAAACAGTTTTTTGCAGTAACGATCCCGGGTAAGTGAATTGTTGCTTAAGTAAATGGTTTATAAATCCAATGCTATTGGCCGTATGAAGGGCATTCATAGAAAAATGGTGCACTTTTTCGGGGTCGAATCGAAACAAAATATCTCGTAAAAGGGGATACAAAACTTATTTTTTTGCGAAGGTACTTTTTTCTATCTGGCTAGAATGGTTGCATAAACAACTTTTAATCTTTTTCCCTACATTTGATCTTCTAAATAATGCCATTATGCAGGAAGCATATATTGTTGCCGGTTATAGAACCGCTGTTGCCAAAAGCAAAAAAGGGGGATTTCGTTTTTTCCGACCAGATGATTTAGCCGTTGAAGTTTTAAAAGGCTTAGCCGCCTCTTTACCTCAATTAGATACAAAGCGTATAGATGATGTAATTGTTGGTAATGCGGTACCTGAGGCAGAACAGGGTTTGCAATTTGGTAGAATCATTGCTGCAAAAGCATTGGGTATAGAAGTGCCGGGTATCACTATTAATAGATATTGTGCGAGCGGATTAGAAAGTATTGCTATGGCTACTGCTAAAATCAGAACAGGGATGGCGGAATGTATTGTTGCCGGCGGAACAGAAAGTATGAGCTTAGTGCCTACAGCTGGCTGGAAAACAGTTCCTTCCTATGCTATAGCTAAAGATGAACCGGATTATTATTTGAGCATGGGGTTAACAGCAGAAGCAGTTGCTAAAGAATACAATGTATCAAGAGCAGATCAAGACGAATTTGCTTTTCACTCTCATCGGAAAGCTAAGACGGCAATAGAAAATGGATACTTTGAATCGGGCATATTACCCATTACAGTTGAGGAAACCTATATTAACGAAAAAGGAAAAAAAGCAGTTCGTAATTATATCGTAGATACCGATGAAGGATTGCGTGCAGATACCACGGTAGAAGGATTAAGTAAATTAAAACCTGCTTTTGCTGCCACCGGATCTGTAACTGCTGGCAATTCCTCTCAAACCAGCGATGGAGCTGCATTTGTGGTAGTAATGAGTGAGCGTATGGTAAATGAATTGGGCTTGAAGCCAATTGGTAGATTGGTGAACTGCGCTGTTGCAGGGGTTCATCCAAGGATTATGGGTATCGGACCCGTGGCCGCCATTCCTAAAGTACTTAAGCAAGCCAATATGCAAATTGGTGATATCGAATTAATTGAATTAAATGAAGCATTCGCTTCCCAATCACTTGCAGTAATAAGAGAATTAAATTTAAACCCCGATATTATCAATATCAACGGTGGGGCAATAGCGTTAGGTCATCCCCTTGGATGTACCGGTTGTAAATTAACTGTTCAGTTGCTTAATGATATGAAGCGATTGAATAAAAAATACGGCATGGTTACCGCATGTGTAGGGGGCGGACAAGGAATTGCAGGTATCATAGAAAACTTATCTTAGGGGCAACGAAACAACCTTGTTAAGGTGTCATACCTATTATGCGAACAACGGTTTTTACATATGTTTGGATCGCTGTTTCTTTATCTTGCTTTTTAGGAAGTAGGCTTTGTGCGCAAACTATTGGTGGTCAATTTATGGGTGGCGAGTTTAGATATGAACGGGTTGGTTCATCGGGTAATGCTACAAGTTATAAAATCACTTTCTATCTATATAGAAATTGTAACAGCTTCGCCGAACTGGAAATTCCGAAAGTATTTTTTTATAATAGTGGTAATAGCCAGCCTCCTACAAAAGTTTTTCGCTTAAAACTTACACAAACCAACAAAACGCGTTTGCAGGCAAATACCCAAGAAAATTGTGTGTTTAACCTACCTGCCGTATGCTCGGATAAAATAGAATTTACCGGATTCATAGAGCTGCCACACGATCCTAATGGATACCTGATTTATGTGAGCTCCTGCTGTAGAAATAATGGTCAAAAAAATATTTTTCCTGAAAGCTGGACAGGCGGAATTGAATTGATTGGGGGCGCACCTGAACCCGGACAAGCCCTCACATATTATGAACGAATACCTCCGGAAAGTATCTTGAATAATAGTCCCTTTACTTCTAACGACTCTGCATTAGTTGGCTGTGTTGGTAAACCATTCAAGTATAAACTTTCTTGTGTAGATCCTGATGGAGATGATTTGATATTTGACTTTTCAGAAGCAACCGGTAAAACAGAAGTAGGAACGGTTGTATTACGACCTGTTACCTATCAAAATGGTTATTCATCTTATGAACCATTTGGAATTGGCTCAACCATCACCCTCAATAGAAGTACAGGAGAGCTATCTGGAGTACCAACTATTACCGGTGTTTTTACCGTTGCTTTAGACATCAGCGAAATCAGAAATGGCCAAAAAATTGCTGTTCATAGAAAAGAAATAGAATTAAACATAGGTACTTGTAAAGCCAGCTTAAATCCATCATCCGTAACTTGTTCTACGCCAACAGTTGCCTTTGCTGGTCATGCTAATAACCCTGCTTTATCTTATCATTGGGATTTTGGGGTACCTAATGTGCAATCCGATACCTCTATTTCGCCATACCCCATATTTACGTACCCTGCTGCGGGAACGTATACAGTTACCATGGTGATCACCAATGAGAAAGGTTGTAAGGATACCGCCAGAACAATGGCCGGCGTTTTCCCAGATTTGAAAGTGGATTTTGATTGGAAAACACCTGTATGTAATGGTACCCCTATACAATTATTCGATAGATCGTCTTTTCCCTCATCGCAGATAACTTCCTATCAATGGAACTATATTTCAAGAAACGGGTCGGTTGTTTTTTCCAGACAAAATGATCCGTTGTTTGGATATCAATTTAATGATACCGTACCTGTTGGTTATTCTATCATGCTTACTGTAAATACAAATAGAGGCTGTTCTGCAGTTATTACAAAAGTTCCATTTGTATATCCTATACCAGAAGCTTATTTAGGGAAAGATACAACCGTATCATCTGATCTTGGGTATGAAATTCCATTAAAGCCTTCCACACAAAATAAATATTTATGGACACCCTCCACGGGAGTTAGTGATACTCGTATTGCCAATCCGTTGATTAAAGGAACATCCAATCAATGTTATCAATTAAAAGTTTGGGGTAAGGATAGTGTATGCACCAATACAGATAATATTTGTATTAGTTATGCAAAAGGTCCGGATGTGTATGTGGCTTCAGGTTTTACACCCAACGGTGATTGGCTGAATGATAGATTAAGTTTCAAAGCAGTACAGGTACAAGTAAGCTCATTCGAAATTTTTAACAGATCAGGGCAAAGAGTTTTCAGCTCCAATACCGAGTTGAAAGGATGGGACGGGAAAGTGAAAGGGGTACTTCAAGATACCGGTGTTTACGTATGGGTTGTAAAAGGGAAAGGCCCCGGGGGCGTAACTTTTACAAAAACAGGAACAGTTCTTCTTATCCGCTAAATCAACTCAAGTATTTGCCCACAATCGGTACCCTTCTTCCTACACCAAAAGCTTTTGGCGAAATGCGAATGATCGGACAAAATTGATTCCTTTTATATTCGTTATTGTTTACCATTTTCAACGTGCGATCTACCAACGTAGCATCAAATCCAAGGGCTTTGATTTCTGCAGGCCCTTTTCTTCTTTCTATATATTGATATAGTAATTTATCGAGAATTGTATAATCAGGTAGGCTATCACTATCTTTTTGGTTTGGTCTTAACTCTGCACTTGGAGCTTTTGTGATAATATGATTAGGAATAATTTCTTTTTCTCTATTAATAAACTTAGCCAAAGCATATACTTGTAGCTTATAACAATCACCTAATACACCCAAACCACCGGCCATATCACCATAAAGAGTGCCATAACCGGTTGCTAATTCACTTTTATTCGACGTATTCAGTAAGATGTATCCGAATTTGTTGGCAATAGCCATTAATAAATTACCCCTGCTTCGGCTTTGTATATTTTCTTCAGCTAAAGAAAAAGGCAATCCATTAAATACAGGTTGAAGGGTTTCTAAAAAATTATTATAGATACCATCAATACGAACAATATCATATGGATTATTCAAATTATGGCTAAGGGTAATGGCATCATTTACAGAATGATCGGTAGAGTAGGGCGAGGGCATTAAGATAGCTCTTACATTTTCAGCACCCAAAGCATCACATGCTATCGCTAAGGTTACTGCTGAATCAATACCGCCAGAAGAGCCTAATATGGCTTTGGTAAACCCCATTTTTTTGAAATAATCTTGGATGCCCAGTATCAGCGCATCATATACTTGTGCAATATTTAAATTCTCTTCGAGTGTATCGGGGTTTAATTCTTTATCCGGAACCCTGCTTGCAGGTTCCAATATGGAACTGTTAATGGTACCATCATCATGTAATTCAATACCTACTAGAGCTTCTTCAAACATAGGCAGTGCCGCACATAAATTTGCATCTTTATCAAAAACCAATGAGGCGCCATCAAATACAATTTCTGTTTGGCTCCCTACTGCATTACAGTAGAACATCGGGATTTTATACTTCAACACGTTAGCTTTTATAACCGCTTTCCTGTCTTCATCATGCGTATAATCAAAGGGAGACGCACTGAGGTTTAACATGATATCGGGTTGCTGTTCCATGAGCATATCCATGGGGCATATCCGATAGAGTGCACTATCTCCGAGATTCCAAATGTCTTCACAAATAGTGATGGCTAATTTCTTGCCTTTAAATAATACCGTATTCCACTCGAAAGCGGGTTCGAAATAACGATACTCATCAAACACATCATAAGTGGGCAATAATGTTTTTTGGATGGTCGCTTTTATTTCCTGTTCATATAAAAAATAGGCCGTGTTGAATAAACTCTTGCCTTTTTGTTTGGTATTTTTTGCGGGGCTGCCAATTAATACGCCAATGGTATCGGCATGTAATTTTATTTTCTCCACAGCGGCTTCGCATTGTTCTATAAAATCGGCAAACTCAACGAAATCTCTTGCGGGGTATCCGCAAACACACATTTCACTGAACAAAATCAGATCTCCACCTGCTTTTTTAGCTGTTTCAATCGCTTCGATTATTTTTTTTGTATTCGCTTCAAAATTCCCAATATGGTAGTTTTGCTGGGCAATAAAAACTTTCATACCGCAAAGTTCACTATTTTAACAATAGTATTATCAATGTTTTATTTATTTCGTGTATGAATCGTTTTTTAATATTAATATTCATCTTTATCATAAGTGGTTGCGGTAAAGGCAGAAAGCTACCGGATATCTCTCATATTCAAGTGCCTTTGCAAACACTGCGGTATGAAAATGATTTTTTTTCTTTAGATACACTGAAGTTGGATGAATCGCTTCCGGTGCTCAGTAAAAAATACGGAACTTTTAATGACGATTTCTTGTACAATATCCTTGGCACCGTTAAAACAGATGCCAATACAGATATTCGCTCATTTAT
>JAIEQT010000288.1 GCA_019747455.1 Chitinophagaceae bacterium
GCAATATTATAGGCTACTCGAATAGCATTTTCTCCGGGGGTTTCGCCACCTGCACCTAAAGAATCAATAATATCTTTTATTTTCTTTTTTTCATTGCCACTGGTGGGCGGAAGGGCAATAGCTACATTACCCCCATAGGTTACTATGCTGAGTGTATCTTTCTCTCGCA
This sequence comes from Chitinophagaceae bacterium, assembly GCA_019747455.1. Taxonomy (GTDB): domain Bacteria; phylum Bacteroidota; class Bacteroidia; order Chitinophagales; family Chitinophagaceae; genus Sediminibacterium. The sequence goes on from JAIEQT010000288.1 coordinate 170, forward strand.
GATTATCTACTAATAATTTGAAAGCCGTTTGTAAAAGCGGCAATCTATTAGGTTGATCCATGGAGCCGGAAACATCTATGAGAAATACCAAGTTAGACGCAGGTAAACTATCTACATTTAATTTCGGTGCAATCAAATTAATATAAAGGAGTTTGTTATTATTATTCCAGGGGCAGCTACTTATTTTTGTATGTACAGTAAAGCTCTCCACATCGCCTGTATCCTGCTGGGGTTTAAGATTAAAATAGTTTAACATTTCTTCTATTCGCACGGCATCTTTTGGAACGAGCATTTCATTATTAATGAAACGCCGAATATTGCTATAAGCAGCTTTGCCTGCGGTCAGGGAAAAATTTGTTGTTGCAGATGTTTTTGTTTCAATAAAACTATTCTCAACAGTATTAGTATAGCTCTCCCCTAATAAAGGGGTGGCATTGTATATATCACTTTTATTATTGTGGATGATTGTTGAAAGCTTGGTGCCGTACAACTGGGCAGTTGCCGGTAGCATGTCAATATATAAGGTTTGATAGGCATTAGCTTGTATAAACTTAGTTGTTGTTATATACCCATCATAGGATATGGTAATGCTATCATTTTGTTGTTGAATAGGAATACTAAAACTTCCACCATTGCCGGAAAAAAATACACTATTCGGTAGTGATTGAACAACTATTTTTACGCCTTGTAAGTATTTTCCTTGTTTATTACTAATATCTCCCTTGAGTATATACTGGCTGTAGCTTTTCAAAAAGCCAAATAAGAACAGGCATATGCAAAAAATGCTACGCAATAATTATTCAGTTAGTTTGAGCTGATAAATTTGTTTTAAGTTTCTTCCGTATCCATCATAATCTAATCCATAGCCTAATACAAAACGATTAGGTATAGAGAAGCAACAATAATCTATCGGCACTTCAAATTTTGTAGCTTCCGGTTTATGTAATAGAACAGCTACTTTTAATGAAGCGGGTTGTTGGTTATGTACTTGCGGTAAAAATTCGTGTAGTGTTTTGCCGGTATCAATAATATCTTCCAAAATAACGATATGCCTATTGGTGATATCTGTATCTAAACCGATAGCAGTAATAACATGTCCGGTACTTTTAGTGCCTTTATACGAAGCTAATTTTATAAAACAGATTTCAGCTTCAATAGTTAGCTGCTTAAATAAGTCGGCAGCAAACATAAAAGAACCATTCAGAATAGCTATGAATAAGGGTTTCTTATTGCCATAATACATATTTAATTCAGCAGCTAATTTTTTAATTTCTCCCTGAATATCGTCTTCCGTTAAATAGGGCTCAAAAGTTTTATCGAAAAGGGTTATTTCTTGTTGCTGCATATTAGGGCTTCAGTTTTAGTTTGGTACCAACAGATGGTTGTGTGTCTTTTGAAAGATTGTTATAAAGTAATAAACTTTCCATGCGAATGGCATTGGCTTGCGCGATGCTAAAGAGCGTTTCTCCTGCCTTTACCTCATGAAAATCATGCATACCTTTTTTAGGTTTCTTCTCTAAGAAAATAAGTTGATCTTTCTCAAGTATGTCTACTTCATCCATATCATTAAAATTCAATAATCGGCTATACGCGATCTCATATTTGTTAGCCAATGACAACAACGACGTACCGGCTGAAGCCAGTATTACTTTTGTACCATTCATTTCGAATGGCACCGCCGGAAGGGTGGTATTTGATTTTTCAGTAGAGGTTGGTGCTTTAATTACGATTGCTTCTTCTTTTCCTTCTTCTTCTTCTTTTTCTGCAGGTGTATTAGTTGTAGTGATTACAGCGGTAGATTTTGTTTCAGGAGTTTGCAAAATAGGTTTATTCACCCGGGCCAGCGCATCGGTAGTATATTGCTGTAATTGAAAATCGTTAATCAACTTAATCAATTTTGCCGGATAGGTTGGGGCAGTTGCATAGCCCGCTTTTTTCAAGCCATAAGCCCATCCTTCGTAATCGGTAGGGTTTAGTTTGAAGAGAAAAGCATAGTGGGCTCGGGTTCTTAAAAAATCGGAGTGGTCTTTAAAAGAGGTTTCCGGTGAGTCATAAACTCTGAAGCATTCTCCTTTTTCATCGTCATCGTGGTAGGTTCGGGCTCCCGTCCACTCGGGTTTACATTTAATACCAAAATGATTATTCGATCTTTTCACCAGATCACTTTCTCCGGATTGCGACTCTAAAATTCCTTGAGCCAGTGTAATGGATGCAGGTACGCCAGAACGAATCATTTCCTGTATAGCAATTTCTTTATAGCGTGCTATATAGGCTTCTGTTTTTTCTTTTTGTGCATTGGCAGTAAGCGAAAAAACCAATAGTATGATAAAACCCAGTCGCATCATCCTTTTTTCTTTTTAATCATCGAAATACCATCTCGAAGCGTGATCATTACTTGTTCGGTTCTTGGATCATTTTTTACATGCTCATTAAACGCGTGTATTGCTTTTGCATTTTTACCCTGAATAGGATCGGTTAGCACCTGGCCGTGAAATAATACATTATCGGCGAGTATGATGCCGTTCTCGGATAGTTTAGGAACAATTTTTTCATAGTATGCTATATAGCCTGTTTTATCGGCATCAATAAATACCAGATCCCAACTGTATTCTAGGGTATCAATGATCTCAAGGGCGTTTCCGCGGTGCAAAGTTATTTGCTTATTTTGATTTGATATGTGAAAATTTTTCGCGGCTGTATCGGCGTCTTCTTCTCTAATTTCAATAGTATGTAATTCGCCATCGGGCGCTAAGCCTTCCGCTAAACAAATACCGCTATAGCCGGTAAAGCTGCCAATTTCGAGAATATACTTTGGTTGTATTATTTGGCTAAGGAATCGCAGAAATTGTCCCTGTATTTTACCGCTCAGCATATGCGATTGAGGATGCGAAGCCAGGGTTTCTCTATGAATCGTTGCTAATAGTGGTGATTCATCACTGGTGAACAGGGCTGCATAGTTTTCTGCACGGGCATCCAAAATATCCATGAACATTTATTTAGCAGGTTTCGAAATGAATAGCAATCCTATAAATGTAATGGCACCATTGATGATTAATAATTCTAGTCCCACTTCAAAAGATCCTAATAACTGTTTCTGAAATTTATCTAGTATAAAACAGATAAGTGGTGCGGCAATACATACATAAGGCACCAGTTTATCTTTAACTACGCGTTTGGTTAAAATACCAAATGTGAACAGGCCTAAAAGTGGGCCATAGGTATAAGCAGCAATTTTTAATAATAGTCCGATCATGCTTGGGTCGTTTACCCATTTAAAGATCATAACGAATAGTAAGAATATACCTGCGAAACTGAGATGAACGCGTTGTCGAATTTTCTTTTGCTGGGCATCCGATAATTCCGGCCTGCGTTGAATACCGAGAATATCGATACAAAAAGTAGCAGTAAGTGCTGTAATAGCACCATCGGCACTTGGGAATAGAGCTGAAATAAGCGCGATAATAAATATAACAGCCACAAATGGTGGCATATGCTCTAATGCAATAGTGGGGAATATTTTATCGCCGGTTGCAGTTACACCTAACTTTTCGGCATATAGATATAATAGACCACCAAGGAATAAAAAAATCAATATGACCATCATCAGAACCATGGCCATGGAGAGTACATTTTTTTGTGAATCTTTTAGATTTTTAACAGAGATATTTTTCTGCATCATTTCCTGATCCATGCCGGTCATGGTAACTGTTATGAATGCACCTGCCAAAATTTGTTTTATAAAAAATAATTTACTGTTCGGATCAGTAACAAAAATGGTGGCGTATCCTTTGTTGTTCATGGCTTGCAAACTGCCCATAAAACTAAGGTCCATCTGGTTCAAAATGTATACTACACAAATAACTAATCCGAGGAGCATACAAGTAGTTTGTAAGGTATCGGTATACACAATCGTTTTTACACCGCCTTCATAGGTATAGAGTAATATCATGGCAAGAATGATAAGCGTAGTTGCCCAAAAGGGAATACCAAAACTATTTAATATAGATTCTTGCAAAATATTTACTACCAGGTATAATCGAGCGGTGGCGCCTAATACACGTGAAAGAATAAAAAAGGAGGATCCGGTTTTATAAGCATTGAACCCAAGCCGGGAACTCAAATAATTATAGATAGAGGTAAGATTAAGTTTATAGTAAAGGGGTAATAATACAAAGGCAATCATGGCATATCCTATGAGGTAGCCAAGTGTGATTTGAAAATAAGCGAAAGACTCTTTGGCTACGGCTCCCGGTACACTCACAAAAGTTACTCCACTTAAAGAGGTACCTACCATACCAAAAGCAACAAGCATCCAATTACTATTCTTGTTTCCTATAAAAAACGAGTGGTTATCGCTTCCTTTACCTGTATACCAGGCTACTGTAAGTAAAATGATGAAATAGGCAACAACAAATGAAAACAGCATAACGGGCGACATAAGCTTGATTAAATCGTTAATTAATGGAAATTGTAAAGTAGTAAAAATATTTCAGGTATTTTGCGGATTGAATCAGAAATATGAATACAAAAAGTATAGCGGTTTTTTGTGGCTCAAAAAAAGGGGTGAATCCACGTTTTGAAAGTGAAACAAAAGTATTAGGTGGCTTGATGGCGACTTTAGGCATAACATTAGTATATGGGGGTGGGAGTGTAGGATTGATGGGTGCTATCGCTGATTCGGTTATGGAGGCTGGGGGAGAAGTTATAGGCGTTATTCCTGAAGTGTTGGTAAGCTGGGAGGCACAACATAAAGGAATCAGTGATTTGCGTGTAGTACCCGATATGCACATTCGGAAAAGAATGATGTATGAGTTGTGCGACGCAGCTATCATATTACCGGGTGGAAATGGTACGATGGATGAGTTATTTGAAATGCTTACCTGGAATACATTAAAGATTCATGATAAAAAAATTGTACTCCTGAATTGTGATGGGTATTACAATCATTTGATAGCACATATTGATGCCATGCAAGCCAATGGATTTTTGCATGAAGATTGGAAAGACAGATTACTTGTTTGCAGTACAGCTCAAGAAGCTATTAACGTTTTGGTTTAAGATAAAAACCAAAGCCTGCTCTAAATACAGGTTGTTGTGATCCGTAGCTATCTACATAAGGTGAGTTGCGTTGTGCTGCCACATCAATTAAAATAATGAAGTATGAAATACGGGCACCTACTTGTCTGGATCCGTATCCTATACCAGCCAATAAACTCGAGGCATTTAGTTTATAGGTAAAATTTTGGTTGGTACTGGGAATATACTGAGCGGAGTTTATCCAATTGTTTTCAGGTTGAACTTGCACAAATAGAAAATTTAAAGGCCAAGCCCTCACAAAAGCACCCAATCCATAATTAAGATCTCTGTACCGAATGCCATTCAAATCGGCACTTTGGGTAAAGTAGCTGAAATTAGTTGCGATACCTACATCTAACCAATTGTTCAAACTATAACCGATCTCCGGATTTAAACCGATATTGAAAGAGCGATTGGATAAACCTAAATTAAGCCCTGATCCGATAAACACCCTATTTCTATCAAAACCTTTAGGGGTAAGGGTTTCACCTTCTTGTGCAGTAGCCGTTAGTACCGATATCAAACATAACGCCAGTAATATTTTCTTCATACACATTCTTTCTGCAAACCTAGTTAATCTGTTAGATCAAAAATTTTTCCGGCATTTAAAATATTGTTAGGATCAAAAGCTTTTTTTATTT
>JAIEQT010000214.1 GCA_019747455.1 Chitinophagaceae bacterium
CAAGCTTGGCACGTCCTTTGCCAAATTATGGTGGATTTTAACCTACCAAGATTGACTATTAACGATTTTCTCTCCCGCTATCCAAATGATGACATCTGCTTACAGGAAATATTTAACGCCAGATACAGCCAGCTAAAAACCTGTCCTTCATGTAACAGGGAGTTTCCGAAATTCTACCGGGTAAAGAAACGCAAATGCTACGAATGCAGCAAGTGTGGCCATCAGATTTACCCATTGGCCGGTACGGTAATAGAAGGAACTGGAACTCCCTTGATGAAATGGTTCTATGCCATGTACCTATTCTCTGTTTCCAAGAATGGGGTTAGTGCCAAAGAACTGCAGAGGCATCTCGGCATCACTTACAAATGTGCTTGGCGTATCGGGCATAAAATCCGTGAACTGATGAGGAGTAAGCCCAGAGAAAGGCTTTCAGGAACAGTCGAAATAGACGAATCCTTATTCGGTGGTAAAGCTAAGCGGGGAAGTAAACGCGGTTGGGGTGCCGGTAACAAGATTTGTCTGCTTGGTATGATTGAGCGTGGCGGCAATGTCCGTATCACACCTATTCCAAACAGGGAAAAGGTAACTATACTACCACTTATTGTTGAGAATGTTCAACCCGGTACAATTATCAATACAGATGAATTCCATGTTTACAGATCACTTACCGCGCATGGGTTTAAACATGAGAAAGTAAACCATTCCAAATACCAGTGGGCAAACATGAAAGCCTATACAAATTCCATGGAAGGGTACTGGTCAAATTTGCAGAAATCAATCTTCGGTACTCATACCTATGTCAGTGCAAAATATTTGAACAACTACTTGGGAGAGTTTGAATTCAGGCACAACAACAGGAAAGCCGATTGTATGTTCAATGCAATAGCTCAGTTATTCTTCCCTTGCTGCTGATGAATTATGGATAATCTCAAGAAGGTCGGCCCTGATCTGTTTCGATCTGTGTCTGCGGTTATGCCTGAAACTGGCTTCATCCAGATACTGCTGCAACCATTTCCTGCTTACATGAACATAAGTCCCTCTGATTGACCGCTTGATTACCGACCAGTGAGATTCGATTGCATTTGTGGTCACTTCACCCTTTTGCCAGTTATAATGATTATGTGCAACAAAGTCATGTTTGTAACCCTCCTGAGTAAGTGTTCTATAGACGCCGTGTTCATCACTGAATACAACTGAACCTTCCTTTACATTGGCTTTGATGAGCGATATGAGCGTTTTCTTATCCCTATTCTTCACAACGAATGTTCTTACCTCACCATTGCTTTGCAAAATGCCGAATACACAGGCTTTGTTCACAATGCCGTTGCCATTCTTGTTCTTACCGCCTATGTAGGTCTCATCAACTTGAATAGTACCGGTCAACTTGGCTAATTGACCATTTTTCATAATGCTGCGGATGAGATTGCTCATCCGCCAAGCACATTTATAAGTTACTTCTATCGTCCGTTGTAGTTCACACGCGCTAACACCATTCTTTGAATTGCTGAACATCTCTATCGCCTTAAACCACTTCCATAGAGAGGTCTTGCTGTTTTCCATGATCGTGCCAACAAGCGGATAAATTTGATAACCGCATCCGGCACATTCGTAACACATTCTTCCGTTGACATGGTGGAAACTGCTCTCTTTGCTACATCCGGCACACATTCGTTTCTTTACTGGTGGGGTACCATAAAACAGTTTATCAAGATAATCTTTGTCCGAGGGGTGCATACTTGGTAAGTCCAGTGGGTGTGTATCCAGTATTTTCATGGATACTACACCCCTAAACCATCTGAGGTTCCCTGAACTACCTACCCTGAATCAATAGATTTTGAATTTTGAAGAATAACTATTAGATTTAAAAAGCAAAAAGCCGTCTGATACAAAAGAACAGACGGCTTCTCACCAAAAACTAATTTCTTCCAGTTATTACCAAAAACCAATTTTTCTCGGTTATTACACAAGAAAACCGGTAAGGATTGGTTCAAGAGGAACCCACACCGGTTCCTCTTGTTATTTATTACTGTACCGCTGATAACATCTTGGTTTGTATCTTCACCATCTTGGCTATCTGACTGGAAGACAATGCCTTAGTATTCTGTGCTTTCTGCAAGCTGGTTTGCAGATTTGTTGCCTTTTCCATGATGGCCGGGTAATCTGCCAGTGCGGATTGGTCTCCCTGCTTTGCTTTCTTGTATAGTTTTACGTAATCATCAACGTATGATTCATAATCTGCCAGTACCTTATCCCAATCCTCACTGCCCGCATTCTGGCTATCGGTAGTCCCTGTTGTACTTTCTGATTTGGAGGAGGCAGTAAAATCTGCCCCTGACAATTCAAAACCTTCCGTTTCTTTCATAATTCTGGACAGCCGTTCTTTATCTGCGAAATATTCCCATTCGAAGCTGATCGTAGCCACCTTGCCGACATTGCCCTTGAGAAGATCACCTACTTTGGCCCACTCATCAACAGTTGCGGGATGCAGGTTCAAGCCTATGTCAGGGACTGCCGCACCACTTTTATCAAGTGGTATTAACGACAAATTGCCCATTTCCGGGTTCTGCCCACTGTAACTGGCAGTTAATTCAATCTTTACCGGGATAGTGATTGTATTACCTACAGGTTTTAAGGTGTAATCACCCGGAACCACTTTCAGGTACTTGCTTCCATCTCCTGTGATGTTCACAGAGCCAACACTAATTGTCTTTTCTTTCGCGGCTTCTGGACCGCAGGAGGATAATAATCCCACCAATGCTACAATAGCAGTCAGTTTTAGTTTCATTGTTACTGGTTTAGACATTAATAAAATTTTGCTGACTAAAATAAATTTTTTTTTGGATACACATGTGTATCCAAAAGGTTTTTTTCTCAGACCGACTTTTAGGGAGTGAAGAATACAGCAAGAATCAAAGAGTTTGGTCGGCATCTAAGGCGGCTTAGGGAAGACGCGGGGATGAGCCAGCAGGAACTTGCTGATACTGCCGACATAGCCAAGATAACCATCCAGCGCATCGAGAATGCAAAGTATAGCGCGACACTGGACATGCTGATAACCATAGCCAAAGCGTTAAAGATGTCAGTTAGTGAACTGGTGGATTTCTAACTGTAAAAATGCTTTGGATTGCAGAAAATAATTGTTAGATTTAAAATGCAAAAGCCGCCCAATACAAAAGAGTGGGCGGCCCAGAACTGATTTTTTCCGGTTATTACAAAAGAAAACCGGGAAGGATTGGTTCAAACAGGAAGACACCGTACATGTCTTCCTGTTTCATTATGTATTTACTGAAACAAACTGTATCTCCTAAATGTATTTCTGGAGCATGGATACGTGCAACTGGACAACATGTTTACAGGGGATAATTATCTTAGGTATTAAACCTATCGCAAATGTGGATCCCCCCATCAAAACAAGCGTGAGTAAAAAAGTATATTTTCTACCTACCATATCGCCTAAACGGCCGAATACCAAAGCGCCAAACGGACGAACAATGAAACCTGCTGCAAAAGTGGCGAGGGTTGATAATAAAGCTGCTGTAGGATTTGTTTTTGGGAAAAACTGTGTGGCAATAACAGTTGCTAAACTGCCGAAAATATAAAAATCGTACCACTCAATTAACGTACCTAGTGAGGAAGCCGTAATTACTTTGCGTAGGGTATTTTTTTCTGCCATACATTTAAAATCTTTTGACAAACTACTTAAATTGAAGCAAATAGCCAAGTAACTATGCAGTATATTTAAGGCCTAATTGAGCGCAATGAACTACCCATATCAATTAACCAGTTTCGAAGCCTATAAGGAAGCTTACAAAAAAAGTATAGAAGACCCCGCTGCTTTTTGGGAGTCTGTTGCAGAACATTTTGTATGGAAAGAAAAGTGGGCGAACAAGAAAGATGTGCTCAATTGGAATTTTACGGAACCTACTGTGGAATGGTTCAAAGGAGCCAAGTTAAATATCACTGAGAATTGTTTAGACAGACATTTAACAGGAAGAGGGAATCAGCCCGCTATTATCTGGGAGCCTAACTCACCAGACGAACCACATCGTATTCTTACCTATAAAAAGTTACACGAAAAAGTTTGTCAGTTTGCGCAAGTATTAAAAAATAATGGGGTTCAAAGAGGAGATAGAGTATGTATTTATATGGGAATGATCCCTGAACTCGCTATCTCAGTTTTGGCATGCGCCAGAATAGGAGCCATTCATAGCGTGGTTTTCGGTGGTTTCTCTGCACAAAGCATCGCCGATCGATTAGAAGATGCTAAGGCCGAATTTATTGTTACTTGCGATGGCGCCTTCAGGGGTGCTAAAGACATTCCTTTAAAAGCGGTTATTGACGATGCGTTGATTGGTAATAAAACAGTAAAACGAGTGATCGTTTGTACGAGAACACGTACACCGGTATCTATGATTAAAGGTAGAGATGTATGGTGGGAAGATGAAATGAAACGGGTAGAAGAAAGTGGCATATCTTTTACAGAAGCTGAATCGATGGATGCAGAAGATCCTTTATTTATTTTGTATACATCCGGTAGCACCGGCAAACCCAAAGGTGTGGTACACAGTACCGCAGGCTATATGCTGTACACCACATATACTTTTGTAAATGTATTTCAGTATCAACCTAACCAAATTCATTTTTGTACGGCTGATATTGGTTGGATAACCGGACATAGCTATATCGTATATGGTCCATTAAGTGCCGGTGCCACTTCTCTTCTATTTGAAGGGGTACCTACTTTCCCCGATGCCGGGCGTTTTTGGGATATTGTAGATAAGTATAAAGTGAATATTTTATACACCGCACCTACCGCTATTCGAAGCTTAATGGGTTTTGGCTTAGGGCCCCTACAAGGGAAGGATCTTTCTTCTTTACAAGTATTAGGAACTGTTGGTGAACCCATTAATGAAGAAGCCTGGTATTGGTATGATGAATATGTGGGAAAGAAAAAATGCCCGATTGTAGATACCTGGTGGCAAACCGAAACCGGTGGTTGCTTGATTAGTAATATGGCAGGTATTACGCCCGCTAAACCAAGTTGGGCAACGCTTCCCATGCCCGGCGTTCAACTCTTACTGGTAGATGAAAAAGGAGAAGAAATAAAAGCAATGGGTGATGAAACGATTTCGGGTAATCTCTGTATTAAAGCACCATGGCCATCTATCTTGCGTACTACCTATGGCGATCATGAACGTTGTAGAACTAATTATTTTGCAACGTACCCAAATATGTATTTTACCGGAGATGGGGCGCTAAGAGATAAAGATGGTAACTATAGAATTACCGGAAGAGTGGATGATGTGCTCAATGTAAGCGGACATCGTATAGGAACTGCCGAAGTAGAGAACGCCATCAATATGCATGAAGGTGTGGTAGAAAGTGCCGTAGTAGGCTTCCCGCATGAAATAAAAGGGCAAGGAATTTATGCGTATGTTATTTATCAGGGCTCGCAAGGACAAGATACACATGGCAGTGGCGACTTAGTTCGAAAAGATATTTTACAAACGGTAACTAGAATTATTGGTGCTATTGCAAAGCCCGACAAAATTCAATTTGTTAGTGGATTGCCTAAAACACGTAGTGGTAAAATAATGCGTCGTATCCTTCGCAAAATAGCAGAGGGTGAAACTGAAAATCTGGGAGATACATCTACATTACTCGATCCCAGTGTAGTGGATGAAATTAAGAAGGGGAGAAGGTAGGCTGAGCGGAGTCGAAGCTTACCTCCGGTTACTAAGTTATTAGGTTATTAGTAAATTTTGCTTTGCGCCTTTGCGTTTACTATTTAACCGACAACACACAACCCGTAACCCGAATCCCGAAACTATTTGATTACCTGCTCCAACGCTGCAATCATTTTCGGAAAGCCAGCTATCGCATTGTTACATA
>JAIEQT010000182.1 GCA_019747455.1 Chitinophagaceae bacterium
TTCTTCATATTTTACGTTTTAAAGTTAACTATTTAGTCTACTTTCAAAACGTACTATTTTTGGGGGAGCTTACAACAACATACAGACTTTTTACCTGCCAGACTAAAACTAACCGAGCATTTATATTTACCTCTTGACAGTCAAATGTTTCAATCGACTTTTGTTTTTAGCGACAAAGAAATATCTGAACTAAAAATTAAACGTTCTTTTACATTCAAAGACATCGTTGACGAAAAACATTATTACGAAATTCAAAGTTTCTTAAAGCAAAAGGCAGTTGCTGTTGGTCTTGACAACAGAATATTTTTTGACTTGGTTTGGAATGATAGATACAAATCGAAAGGTAAAAATCTATTTGCGACAAACCCATAAACACTACAGCCAACAAAGTATTTGCGAAAGCAGGGGTTGACGGAATAGCGATGAACAGAAGAACACAACCCAACATAAGTTCCCAACGTGACATTACTCAACCCAACTAAAAAATGTAACTTCAACAACAGAAATGCTGTTCAACATTTGTTCAGGCAGACGGAACAAAAAACCCTGCCTTCGCAAATACTCGTGTTATGTGTCACCCTATTGAACATCCTACACATATACAAACATCCATGACTTTGCCGACCCGACCCCACGTTATTTTTAGCACATTGCAAGGCACACAAAACCCCGACACAAAGCCAACCTTGCAAAGAGCTAAAAATGCCAACGCACAGCCCACCCACCCCGGCTGACGAATATCTATCATAATTTGTTCGACACTTCAGCAATATATCTTTACTCAGCCCCAAAGCCCACCCACCACCCGGCGGACGGGATTCTTTTGAGCAGCACCTAAAATCTCTACAAAACAACTGCCATCAGCAGCCCACTGGTTTGACACTATCCTTACTTTGGAAACGACCTATAATTCATCCATCCTATTGCGACACTTTTGTACTTTAACTTGTATATTTGACAATTCAGTCCAAAATAATTTGTCTAAATGAGTAACGAAACATTTGGTGACTACATCAAGAAAGCAAGAGAGACAATGCAATTGCCTCTCAGAAAGGTAGCGGCACATCTGGATATTGACACTTCCACATTAAGCAAAGTGGAACGTGGTGACAGACCTGCATCCCCTGACTACTTAAAACCACTTGCAGATATTTTACAATTAGACTTGAAAGAAGTGCAGTCAAAGTTTATTGCTGATAAAATCAACAAAGATTTTGGTGACATGGAACATTTAACGGAAGGATTAAAAGCAGCAGAACAACAAATTAAAAAGAAGAAAAAGTAATGTCATCTAAATTTTTTACAAATAATAACGACCGAAATCTCTTTGACAAATTCAAAGGAATTATTGAACACATGAAAGACTTATACGCCTTTCATGCTGTTGTTGGTTACTTCCGTTCATCTGGCTATTTTGCTTTGCAACCTCATTTGGAAAATATCAAAGAAATAAAAATATTGGTTGGTATAAATGTTGACCAGATGTTCGCCGAGGCTCAACGAAAAGGACTTTTATATTTCGGTGACGAAAACAAAACAAAAGACGAATTTCTAAAATGGTTCATTCAAGATATTAAAGAAGCAAAATATTCCGAACAAGTTGAAAAAGGAGTATTACAATTCATAAATGACTTAATAGAAGGAAGAATTGAAGTAAGAGCACACAATTCAAAAGCTATTCATGCAAAATTTTACTTGTTTCTTCCTGAAAAACATACTACTCATTCTGATGGCTGGGTAATTATGGGTTCTTCAAATTTGACGGAAGCCGGACTTGGTATAAAAAAATCACCGAACTATGAACTAAACATTGCTCTCAAAGATTTTGACGATGTAGAATTCACGAAAAAAGAATTCATTGCTCTTTGGGAACAATCCACTCCTATTCTTCCTGCTGACATTGAACTGTTCAAACAGAAAACACATATCGGGCAAACATTTACGCCTTATGAATTATATATCAAATTCCTGATTGAATATTTTGGGAAAAATATTGATTACGACCCAGATACTGTTGGTGACCTGCCAAAGACCTATAAAAAATTAAGTTATCAGGTTGATGCAGTAAACCAAGGTTTTCAAATGTTGATTGAGCATAACGGTTTCTTTTTGGCAGACGTTGTAGGTTTAGGAAAAACAGTTGTTGCCGCAATGATTGCAAAACGCTTTTTAATTGCCAACGGCTCTTTGAATACAAAAATATTGGTGGTATATCCACCAGCATTGGAAAAGAACTGGAAAAACACTTTTCGTTTGTTTGGCATTGACAGGCATACAAAATTTATTACCAACGGAAGATTAGAGAAAATTGTAACCGGTGACGATTTGAACTATTGGGCGAAAGAGGATTATGATTTAATTCTTATTGATGAAGCCCACCGCTACCGCAATCACACTTCTACGATGTTTGGAAATTTACAGCGTATTTGCAAAGCTCCAAGAAATGGCGAAGGGCTTGTACATGGAGCAAAAAAGAAAGTGATGCTGATTTCAGCAACACCTCTAAATAACCGACCACAAGATTTATATTATCAGCTATTGCTTTTCCAGGATGCAAGAAGAAGCACAATGCCTGTAACAAATCTGCAAAGCTTCTTTGGTCCAATCATTCGGGAGTACAGGGAAATAATGCAAGAGGACAAACCAAACATTGACCGCATCCGTGAATTGTATGGCGTTATCAGGGAAAAAATAATTTCTCAAATCACTGTAAGAAGAACAAGAAGGGATTTAAAAAACTATCCAAAATATATTGACGATTTGAAAGCACAGGGGATTGAATTCCCTGAAATTGCTGCACCAAAACCAAAATTGTATGAACTGAATTCAAAATTGAGCAAGCTGTTTTATCACACCGTTTTTTATCTTACTGACACAGATAAAATAAACTATTACCGCTATCAGGCAATTGCCTATTTAAAGCCGGAGCTTAGAGAAAATCAATATGAGCAAGCTGTTTTGGTTTCTCAATCCCTTGCAGGGATTATGAAAACCTTAATGATAAAAAGATTGGAGAGCAGCTTTAAGGCATTCAAAATATCATTACAAAACTTATCTACTGCAACCAGCAGAATGATTGAAATGTTTGACAAAGGCAAAGTATTAATTGCTCCTGACCTTCATGTAAACAATTTAATGGATAAAGGATTTAGCATTGAAGAATTGGAAGCAATGATTATGGAAATGAACATTGACAATCCAAGAAATAATGTTTTTACACCAGATGATTTTGATAACAGCTTTATTGAAGGGCTTCGTAAAGACCATTTATTGTTAAAAGAATTGATAAAGGAATGGGCAAGCATTGAGGAAGACCCAAAATTGGGTGCCTTTTTTAAAGTATTGAAAGACGAGTTGCTAAGTGCTGCCATCAACCCAACAGGACAGTTGGTAATTTTTACAGAAAGTACCGACACTGCAAATTATTTACAAGAAAAAGTAGAAGAATATTTAGACACAAAAGTTTTAAATATTTCATCTGACAACAGAAGCAAATTATTTGAGACCATTCAGGAAAACTTTGATGCAAATTATATTGGCGAAAGAAAAAACGAGTTCAAGATTTTAATTACGACCGATGTATTAGCCGAAGGTGTAAACTTACACAGGTGTAATGTAATTGTGAATTACGATACGCCTTGGAACGCAACCAGATTAATGCAACGCATTGGACGGGTTAATCGTATTGGAAGCGTTGCAGGAGTTATTTACAATTACAATTTCTATCCTTCACAACAAGGTGATGATGAGATAAAATTGTACAGCAATGCCTTAGTAAAACTTCAAGGCTTTCACACAGCTTTTGGAGAAGATGCTCAAATTTATACACATGAGGAAATGCTGGAGCAGTTTGAACTTTTTAAAGAAGGTTTAAAAGATGATGAAGATAAACGCTTACAGTATTTACGTTTCATCCGGGAATTTAAAGATAACAACCCCAAAGAGTTTAAAAGGATAAAGCAGTTTCCTATGAAAGCCAGAACTGCAAGGAAGCTGGAAAATGTAATAAGAGAAAATACAGAGAAAGGCACCGTTGTGTTTTTAAAGTCTCCATACAAAATGGAGTTTTACCAAGTAGATAAAAACACCAAAGTAAATGCGCTGACCTTTTTAGAGGCAGCACAATATTTTGAAGCTAATACAAGTGAACCGGGTTTTGATTTGCCCGAACATCATTACACACAGGTAGAAGCGGCATTGCATACGTTTGAACAAGACTTTTTAGGTTCAAGTTCTGAAACAGTAACTACCACCGACAAAGCAGATGCAATTTCGGCACAGGCTAAAAAGTTTCTTCGGGATATGAAGGGCATTACAAAAAAAGATGAAGTAAAAACCGCTTGCCAAAATCTATCAGATTTAGTTGACAAAGGAACATTTACACCAATGCCTAAGGAAATCAGAAAAGTAAGACAGCAGTTAGATAAAAGGCAGATTACATACAGCCAGGTAGATAATTTGATAATTATGATTGCTAAAAAGTACGATGCTTTTGAAAGCGATGAAGAAGGCAAGCCAGAAACCAACGTTGAAATTGATGCAAACATTTCACCCGATATTGTTTTATCAGAAACTTTTATTGACTAATGGACAAAAAGATATTACAAAACGAAATACTTGAAGCAGCCTATCAACCTGAAAAATGGTTGGAAGTGCTGAAACTATATTTCGGAGCAAAAAAGTTTCATCAAACGCCGCAGCAAATTTTGCTGCCGGGCAATAATTTGGCAGAAAAAGCGGTAGAAATTGGGAGCTTTTACACAGCAGATGAAAGATTGATTGGAATTTACGAAATACAACTTACAGCAAAAGCATGGGTTGAACGCAACCGTGTGGGCTTACGTAGTTTGCTAAGGCAGGTGTATAAATATGATGTAGATGCAGCATTGATTGTATTTGTGCAGGCAGACAAGTGGCGGTTTAGTTATGTTAGTGAGATTAGAACCGAAGAAGGGAAAAAAGAAACCGAACCTAAACGATACACTTATCTTTTTGGCAAAGGGGAAACATGCAGAACTGCAGCTGACCGTTTTGAAAAGCTAAAAGGCAAACCAATTTACCTTGCTGATTTGTTTGAAGCATTTAACGTAGAGAAACTCAACAAAGAGTTTTTTAAAACCTACAAAGAATTTTATCAGAAAGGTGTTGCAGAAATTATAGAACGAAAGCCTTATTATAAACTGCTTATTGATAAAACACAGGAAGACGAAGAAAAAAAAGAAAAACCCATTAGGGATTTTGTAAAAAAGATGCTGGGTAGAATTGTGTTCCTGCACTTTCTTCAAAAGAAAGGTTGGATGGGAGTTGATGCCAACAACAAGGCATGGGATGGTGGCGATATAAAATTTTTACAAACCCTTTTTGCCAATCAAAAACAAAAAGAGAAATTTCTTACCACTGCTTTACGGACTTTATTTTTTGAAACACTAAATACCAAACGAAAAAATGATTTGGCTCCGGCTTCGTTGGGTGCAGGCATAAAATTGCCATATTTAAATGGCGGTTTGTTTGATAAAGACAATTCGTTTTACAACGATATTGATTTTACAGCTGACTATTTTAAAAACCTGTTGGAGTTTTTTGAGCAATACAATTTTACCATTGACGAGAATGACCCTTACGATAATGAAGTAGGCATTGACCCTGAAATGCTGGGGCATATTTTTGAGAACCTGCTGGAAGAAAACAAAGACAAAGGTGCATTTTACACTCCCAAAGAAGTGGTACATTATATGTGCCAGGAAAGTTTGATACAATACCTGCGAACACATTTACCCGAATGCACCGAAGACGAAAGCCCTGCAACTATTGCGTTGCAAAATTTTATTCGCAATGGAATTATTGGCGAACGTACCGACAAAAAGAATTTTGTAGTGCAGCAAGCCAAACGTATTGAGAAA
>JAIEQT010000402.1 GCA_019747455.1 Chitinophagaceae bacterium
GTAATAGCTGTCCTTCATTTGCTTATAGCTATATATGGCCATTAAACAAGGAATGGTTATAGAAAAAGCTGATATAGCAGAAAACAAATAAAAATTCATGCCTACTCATTTAATGGAGAAGGCGGAGGGCAAACAGGCGGACATTGGAAAGCATCTTCTAAGATGATTCCGTCATCATCTGTTTCACGGGCATTGTTTGAAGGGGGGAGTATGTCTTGCCCGTTTTTGTCAACTGCAACCAATACGCTGCAGATGCGGTTATCCGCCTTTCTTCCCAAATATATGCGAAAGGAATGAGATCCATTTTGTGCAAGCAATGCACGTACCGAATCGGCAGAGAAGGTTTCAGAATAGGGCATATCAACTCCCGGATTTTCTCTAAATCGGGTAGTGTACTCGATAGCTTGTTGAAGTGAAATTTGGTGTTGTATCATATTATTTAGTTTATACACCAAACTACCTGCGGTATTTACTGCTTTCAAAGGTGGGAATTACTCTATAAGAAGTGGTATATACTCTATATACGCCAAACAGTTTTAATCCTATACTTGAAATAGTAGTTTTAAATAGAAAATACGGCAAGGCCATGAAACCTATTATCTATTATACCATTTGCTTTTTATTGATCGCTTTATTTACTTATACCGCAGTAAGTAAATGGATGAATATGAGCCTCACCTTATACGAAATGCGTAACCAACCTTTTAGCAGAGCAATCAGTGATATATTAGCATATATCTTGCCCCCCATAGAAGCGGTAGTGGCTTTACTAATTATACTGGAAAAAACAAGATTGGCCGGTTTATATATAGCTGTTTTTTTAATGGCTTTATTCACGGCTTATGTATTGATTATTTTATTGGGGTTTTTTAATAGGGTTCCTTGCTCCTGTGGTGGTATTATTTCCTCATTAGGGTGGAAAGGGCATTTATGGCTAAACCTGTTTTTTTTATTCAGTAGCATTATGGGTATTCACTTATATAAAAAAATTCATGCATGATCAGGCGAAGCCGAAAACCTGTATAATAGAGTAGGCAATTAATATTCAAATAAATTTTGCGTTATGAAAAAGATTTCAGTTTTCTTGCTTGGCGCACTCATTATTGGTGTAGCCAGCGCTTTTACTACTGCTAGCAAAGCAGTTCCTCAAACAGCTTATGGATTTGATCCTATTGATGGCTGGGTGCAAGTTGAATCAAGTGATATTGGAGTTACATTCGATTGTAATTCAGGAAGTAATTACTGCCTGTATGATCAGCCAAATGGAACACCACTACCCGGAGAAACACAAACTAAGCTGTTTGAACTGATCCGTTAAAAATAAGAAGGGGGCTTTGCCCCCTTCTTTAATTATCTATAGCTTTTCTTATAAAATTCTCTAAGTTGATTAATTCGCTCCTATTTCTTGGAATAGGTGGTTTTCCAGAAATAAGCTTGTTATTTTTCCCAACTATAATTAAATGTGGATACCCCATAATATTATACGCTTTTATTAATCGGTGTTCGATACCTTCCCCATTTGTATACAGGTTAATATTATCGTTTTCAGTGTAAATATCCATTGCAACGCTTTTAAGCCATTGTTCTTTTTCTTCATCCACACTAATACTCATAAACACAAGCTCCTTGTTTTCACCAATACTTTTTTTTACTTCTCTTAATACTTTAGACATCATTACACATGCTGTACACCCAGTAAACCAAAAGTCAATAACAATTACTTTGTCTTGCAAATCTCTAATTGACGTTTCTCCACCATTTGCATTCGTCATTGTAAAGGGCAAAATTGTATACCCCGGTTTATAGTTTTCAGCAAACTCTTTAACAATGGACCTTAGTTGGGGTTTATCAATAAGTTTACTTGCGCTTTCAGCAAAATCATTTTCGCCATCTATATTAACTCCTTGAGAATAAACATACGCAACTAAGGCTGTTGTAATTTCTTGTTTACAAAACGTAGGCCATTGCTCTAAACTTTTTAAGTATTCAGAGGCCGGTATAGTCCCTTCTCTACCTGTACTTAATCTTGCGTCCAACATTGTTTTCTTAACAGCTAAATGCAGAAATTGAGGGGAGAGTATTTGATTGTTAAAACCATTAAACAAATTAATAAATGCGGGCTCTATCATTTTTTTATACTTATCGTTTAATTTTTGTAGATCATCTTTATAATTTGTGTTCTTCATAATTTTATCAAAACTTCCTGTAGTAATTCCTAAAAGAGTTCCTGTGTAGTTTACCTCCAAATCCTTTTCGAAAATTTTTACAAATGAAGGCGAAAGTGTATATGATTTTTTTTCCTTTAAGCTATCCCAATACTGTTTGTATGTTAAATAATTTTGCAGCCTTTTTTCCTTAGCCTCAACTTCATTTGAATCCATACCAGAAATAAGTATATGAGGTAGTTTAATTTTCTGATATGAATTCGCATGATCCCAAATATGCTGTAACTCATTTTTATCCGCATTCCGCCCTGTAATATGGAGATAGGGGTTTTTACGATTGGCGGGGTCGTCAAATAAATTCTCTATCATCAAACTATCGCCGGGTTCAATAAACAAGTCATTCAGCCTTAGGTTACCAAATTTTTTTGAAACAATACTTAAGTAATAAGAATGATTATAGTTAGGTAATTGAATAGAGAATTTTCCAGTACTGGTGATCAACTTATTTGTTATTCCGCCAATACTAGTTATACCAATTTTATACGGGTAATGCGTAATTGTAATCGTATCATTTTGGGTAGCCCAAATTTTTCCTTGTATGATAGTATTTTTTTGAGCGCTTAAATTATTATCGATTACAATAGCAAGTAGTATCAAAAAATATATTTTTTTCATGGCAAAAGGTTCAAATAGTTTAAAATAAATGGAGGAATCAAATTCGAAAAATCAATTTGAATTAGATAGAAAATGAGGGCAATGCCGCCTTCTCTAATTTGTAAATTTCAATAATGCCGCAATAAAATCATCTACATTGGTAGGCGAGTCGGAACGGGGTGGGTTTGTTTCTAATAGAACATTATTCTTCCCTATAATCATTACCCTTGGATAACTAGAAACATTATAATGCTTAATTAAAGGGTGTTCCCTCCCCTCTCCATTTGTATAAAGATTCACAAAGTCTTTATGGGTGTACTCTTCCTCCTCCACACTTTTCAACCACCTATCTCTATCTTCATCCACACAAATACTCATAAATACAATGTTGTTATTGTTTCCAATTTTATCTTTCACTTTTTTTAGAAACTTAGACATGCCCATACAAGGCCTACACCCGGTAAACCAGAAATCGAGTACTACTGTCTTCTCTTTAAATGCTGCAATACTTTGTTTTTTTCCATCAACGCCAATAAGTTCAAAAGGAAATACGCTAACACCCACAGCATAAGTTTTTTGGTATTGTTCAATAGCAGCTTTTAATAACGGCTTTTTAATCCATGGAGTTAAAGCCGTAAACATTTCTGGCAAATCACTAACATTAGACCCGCCTAGAATTAATTCAGTAGCTAAATACGTTGCTACTTCCTGCCTACATGCGGCTGGCCATTGTTCAAGCTGGGGCAGAAATGCAACGGCGGGTATTCGATCAAAAGTTCCTTTTTTAATTTTTGTTTCAACTATAGTTTTAATAATCGCTACTTCTAAAAAAAGAGGAGATATAAACTTAAACCGTTGATCTACAATCATTGTCTGCATCGGTAGTTTAACAAATAGTTGGTAATCTTCCTTAAGTTGATTATAAGCCATTAACGAGTCTTTTTTGCTAATCATTTTTTCGGAAATACTACGAAACACGCTTATCAATGAACCCACTTTCTGTAAATCAAGGTTAAACTTTAGCTCTTCGCGAACTGCCGGGTTAATCGAAATGTTGGGCAAATTCAATAAACTATCCAAGTATCTTTTTTTAATTATATAGTTTCCTTCAATATCACTGTATGCGTCTTTAAGGTTATAATATCTATTTAAAATGATTGGCGTAGTTCCATATCTATCAATAAATCGTAAAAAGTGTTGTGCCTGATTTTTATCTGCGTTTCTACCTGAAATTTTTATTGGTGGCGCACTTTTTTTTAAAGCTAGTTCTTGCATTGATACGTTTGATTCAATTATTAAACTATCTCCCGGTTCTATCAGTAAGTCACTTAGCAATAAATTTCCCAAACGCTTGGTAGTAATTGTACAATAAAAGGGATTAGTTTGATTCGGGACTTTGACTTGGAAGGAGCCATCGCTAGTTGTTATTCGCTGTACTGTGCCTCCCAAAGATTCATGTCCGAATACCATTGGGTATATAAAAACATTTATGGTATCGTTCGGTGCTGCCCAAATTTTTCCTTGTATAATAGTATTTTTTTGAGCACTTAATTTGTTATTGATAATAATAACAAATAGTATGAAATAGAATATTTTTTTCATCGTCAATTATTTATCGAGGGTTTTGAATGATATTGCTTAGAGAAATTTCGTCTTGCGGTATGGCAAAAACATATTTGTTACTAGTAGGGCTTAGGGTAAAGCGGTCGGTACCCAATACACGGGTAAGTGTAATATTCTGCCCTTGCTTATTATAGCGTTTTAGATCAAGCCAGCGCAAACCCCGCCACACCAGTTCTTTTCTGCGCTCTATCAATATCTTATTCAATGCATCGGCTGCATTAAGCGCAGTGAGTGGAACAAAAGTACCTGTGCGCCACCTGTTTCTTAGTAGTGCATTTAAATCGGTCATGGCTGCAGTAGCTTGCCCAAGCCTCGCCAATGCTTCTGCCCTTATCAAATACACTTCATTGGTGGCAAGCCCCGTAAACGGAGACGTGGTACCGCTATACCCTCTTTTAAATCCCATATTGTTGCCGCTGATGGTTCTGAAAAAAATGGCTCTTCTTAAATCATTCCCTGCATACTGATTATAAAGTATCGTATCAACAAATGTGGTGGTGGAAGCAGTTGATAATACCGTGTATGTGCCGGTTGGCTGACTATAGTACAACGACTCTTGTGGCGACCGATCGAAAGGCGCCACGGCACTTGTACTCACGGTATTGTAGTCAATTAAAGTACTGTACAACTGCAAACAACTATCTGCATATAGTTTTGCCTTGCTATATTGTTCAGTAAATAAAGCAGTACGCGCCAATAAAGCAAAAGCTGCCGGCCGTGATGGACGGTTCTTAGCTATTGGCGGTACTGCAGGTGACAACAAGAGAACAGCGTTTTGTAAGTCTACAAAAATTTGATCGTAACATGCCTGCACAGTACTACGTTCACTATAGGCTTTTACATTCGTCGTTAATCGAATGGGTACACCCAGTGCTGTGCCCATAGTAGTACTATCAAAGGCCACTGCAAAATGTTGTACCAACCCACTCAGGGCAAAAGCCCTTGCAAACAATGCCGATCCTTTTATATCACGCCATTCTGCTAATTCAGTAGATACCGGTGTAATTTTTTCTAGCTGCTCCAATACAATATTGCAATACAATATTTGTTGATACAGTACAGACCAATCACTGATACTTTGTTGGTTGCTGTACAAATCGGCATCCCATACATAACTACTACGCTCAATAGCAGGTAATGCCTGCCAATTCACGGGCAACAAATAATAATCATCAGCAGCCATTTCCCCCAAGCCCGGTGAAAAAGTGAATACCTGTGTATAATCGAGCAGCAAACGCATATCGTTTAGCGTAGTAGGAATAATAATACTCGAGTTAGGCTTTTGATCTAAAAATTCCGTTTTATTACAAGCTGTTTGTATAATACAAACAGCTATGAGTAAATAGAAAATATTTTTTTTCATCTTCATGTATTTAATGATTAAAAATCGAGTTGCACACCCATTGCATAGGTTCTTGGTGTAGGAAACCCGGTAATATTATCGGGGTCAATACCTACT
>JAIEQT010000645.1 GCA_019747455.1 Chitinophagaceae bacterium
GAAGGGCTGGAAGATCTTTTCCTTGATCTCATTAGGAATACCGGTACCATTGTCGGAGACGGTGATTTCGATGGTGTTACCGAGGGTCTTGGTACTTACTGTTACCAATGGATTGTAGCTTTCGTCGGAACGTCGGATCGTCGGAACGTCGTCTCCGATCCGACGATCCGACGTTCTGACGTCTTGACGTTGCTTCACCGCGAAGAACGCATTATTAATCAAGTTCAATACCACCCTACCCATATCCTGCGGTACAATATTTACTTTGGGTAAGTTAGGATCGAATTCTGTTTTAAACGCTGCATTAAAACTCTTGTCTTTGGCTCTGAGTCCGTGATACGCCAATCTCAAATATTCATCACATAAGGCATTGATATCTGTGGGCTCTTTTTGTCCGCTGGAAGTTCTTGAGTGTTGCAGCATACCTTTCACGATCGACGCTGCTCGTTGGCCATGATGGTTGATCTTTTCTAAATTCGTATCTATATCACGCAATAATTCTTCTTCTAATACCTTATCCCTTATTCCTTCCTCCTTAACCCTTTCTTGTTTTAGTTCATCGATTAATTCCCGACTCACCTCACTAAAATTATTTACAAAATTCAGCGGATTCTGTATCTCATGTGCTATACCCGCTGTGAGCTCTCCCAACGACGCCATTTTTTCGGATTGAATTAATTGGCTTTGCGTTTCCCTCAACAATTTATTTGCCTTTTTACTAAGCTGAAATTGACGATAAGCAAAAATAGCTGCACTAGAAACAATTAACAAAGCGGCAATAAATACCCACAATAAGATTCTATTTTTTTTAATTACTGCCGATTGTAGATCTTTTTCTTCTCGCAACTGTGTTAGGCTGTCGAGCTGATCTCTTTCTTTTTTTTCCGATTCGTAATAAGCTATTTTAAAGGGAGTGAGGCTTTTATCTATTCTGTTATTCAAAGCAATAAGTGTATCATTATAACGAAGTGCTTCTTTTACATTCCCATCCTCTTTAAGAGATTGTATTAGAATGGGCAAATATTTTAACTGAAGCATTTCTGTTTTCGCCTTCAATGAAACAGCATATGCATCAAAAATGTATTTTTTTGCTAATATATTATCTCCGATTGCTTTACAATATTTAAAATACGCATATTCTACTTCGATGTTGCCTTGCGAATTAATAATAGAAAGCCTAAGTGAGTCACGTAATTTTTCGGATAGAATAATATTTTGCTTCGCATCATTAAACTTACCCAATTCAATGAGGGCAAAAGCTTGTTTTACTTTTGCACCCAGAAAGTAACCACCAATAGCCATTGACCGGGAAAAGATCAAGACAGAGTCGTACGCAGTTATAGCTTTTAAGTATTGTTTGTTAAATGCGTATAAATCTCCTAACCCTACATATATGGTAGCTAGCCTAACTGAATCATTTGTTTCTATTGCAATTGCTTTAGCTTTATCAATGTACTGAGATGCTTTTTCAAAATTTCCCCAATCGATGTACGCCTGTCCAACAACCGCTATGCCATTGTTGTATCCCAAATAATTTTTTGCTGAATAGTATAAATCAGCCGCTTTTAAATATTTCGAAATAGCAATATTATAAGAAGATTTATATCGATAATAACCTGCTTGACCGTGATAACACGAGGCAACATTCTCAGTTAAATTCTTTAGTAAATAATAATTTAATTTATCGTTGTAAAAGGTAATTCTTTCTTCTTGTTTATTTAGTGCATTAAAAGCAAGCCGAATAAAAGAGATCACATGAGGGATATTCTTATTCTCCTGATCAAAAAGCGTAATTGATTTTTTTATTTGGGTTAGCGCACTATCATAGCTACTGTTATTTACGCTTACTGCTCCTTTATACCAATATTTGTAGGCTTCAATATTTTTAAATTTTAATTCTTCACCAAGCTTCACAAAATCGTTTAAATACGTTTCAATATATACCTTAGGCATTCTTTCAAAAGCCCCAAATCGTAATTGATAATCAACAATGCTACGTAGAACGTTTAGCTTTTCCGATTTAGTTTTTAAGGAAGGATAAATAGCTTTTAATGAATCGTGTTGCGTTCTTTCTTCCTTTGTTTGTCCGATTAAAGAAAAAGCAAGAAGTATTGTAAACGGAAATAGAATAGTAATTTTTTGCCAGCAATTCATATTCGATATTAAGCAATTTTAAGCTATGCTTTTAAATAAACGCCTATAAATTAATTTTTCTTGTAATGGTTTAAGAATCAACTAATTACGGAGGTTTTTCACAAAAGCGTCAGACGCTATCAACCAACCTATTGAAAATCAATTGATTTTAGCGTCTGACGGGTATGAAAAAGCCCCCGAATAACTTCGGAGGCCTCTTATAACGTTAGTTTTGGTTGCTAACTTATTTATACTGCGGAATCAAGCTTTTAGCTAATTCCACCATTTTTTGAATACCATCTTCTGGCAAATTACCCTTTTTAAACTCAGCTAAAATATCTGGTAGTTTGTTTTCCATTTCCATCAAGAAATGGTTTTCAAAATCTTTTACTTTTTTAACCGCTACCTCTTTCAGCAAACCTTGCGTCCCTAAATAAATAATAGCCACCTGCTTTTCTACGCTAAATGGCGTGTACTGTGCTTGCTTTAAAATCTCTACATTTCGCGCACCTTTATCAATTACAGATTTTGTAGCAGCATCCAAATCACCCCCAAATTTCGAGAAAGCTTCCAACTCGCGATATAAAGCCTGGTCTAGTTTTAAAGTACCTGCTACCTTCTTCATCGATTTAATCTGTGCATTACCACCCACACGGCTTACAGAGATACCTACGTTAATAGCCGGACGAATACCCGCATTAAATAAGTTACCTTCCAAGAATATTTGTCCGTCGGTAATTGAAATAACATTCGTAGGAATATAGGCAGAAACGTCACCTGCTTGCGTTTCAATGATTGGTAACGCCGTTAATGAACCACCACCTTTTACCAAATGCTTGATCGATTCAGGAAGATCGTTCATGTTCTTCGCAACATCATCATTCGCAATAACTTTCGCCGCACGCTCTAATAAACGACTATGTAAATAGAATACATCACCAGGATACGCTTCACGACCAGGAGGGCGACGAAGCAATAAAGATACCTCACGATAAGCTACGGCTTGTTTTGAAAGATCATCATAGATAATCAAAGCCGGGCGTCCGGTATCACGGAAGAATTCTCCAATAGCAGCGCCGGCAAAAGGAGCATAGAATTGAAGTGGTGCGGGATCTGATGCCGAAGCACTTACTATAGTTGTATATGCCATTGCACCATTATCGGCTAATGTTTTCATTACACCCGCAACAGTAGATGCTTTTTGTCCAACCGCTACATAAATACAGTATACCGGCTTACCTGCGTCATAAAATTCTTTCTGATTGATGATCGTATCAATACAGATTGCTGTCTTACCCGTTTGACGGTCACCGATTACCAACTCACGTTGTCCACGACCTACCGGAATCATCGCATCGATCGCTTTAATACCGGTTTGTAATGGTTCTTTTACCGGTTCGCGATAAATTACTCCCGGTGCTTTACGCTCCAATGGCATTTCGTATAATTCACCGGCAATAGGACCTTTCCCGTCGATGGGTTCACCGAGTGTATTGATAACACGGCCTACAACACCTTCTCCTACTTTAATAGAAGCGATTTGTCCGGTACGTTTTACTTTAGCCCCCTCTTTAATTTCTCCGCTCTCACCCATCAATACCACACCCACATTATCTTCTTCAAGGTTGAGGGCAATTGCTTTTACCCCATTTTCAAATACTACCAGCTCACCACTTCTAACACCATTCAATCCGTATACACGAGCAATACCATCACCTACTTGTAATACGGTACCTACTTCTTCTAATTCAGCAGAAGCGTTGAAATTACTGAGCTGTTGGCGCAGTATCGCTGATATTTCATCTGGTTTAATGTCTACCATGTTGTATGCTTTTAAAAATGATCGT
The DNA here is from genome assembly GCA_019747455.1 of Chitinophagaceae bacterium. Taxonomy (GTDB): domain Bacteria; phylum Bacteroidota; class Bacteroidia; order Chitinophagales; family Chitinophagaceae; genus Sediminibacterium. Next base: position 3,981 of record JAIEQT010000645.1, read on the forward strand.
AAAAATTATCTGATATTATGTATATATGTATTTTCTGCAAATTGTTTCTTGATATCACGCAAATCACTCGCTACACTCGCGTCTACCAGTTTATTATCAAATTCCAACACAAAGCCCCCAATCAAACTCTCATTAACTACCGTTTCTAATTCAACGGAATCAAAATTATTAGCCTCCTTAACACGGTCACCAATCGCTTTTGCAGCTTCCAAAGAAATAGCTACAGCTGTAGTTAGCTTCACCCTATGAATGCCTTTTATAGCGTTGTACTGATTAATAAAAGCAGATGCAATCTCTTTCAGATCTGATTCTCTTCCTTTTTTCACAAGAAGATTTATAAATGCAGCAGAAATAGATCCTATTTTTCCGGCTACAATAGCGGTTATGATCTTCTCTTTTTGATCCGCCTTTATAATAGGGCTTTTTAACATGTTAGAGAAATCGCGACTTGCTTTACAAACCGCATCAATATATTGCATATCCGCCTTAACATTGTCCAATTCATTTTTCTCGGTTGCAAAATCAACCAAGCTTTTGGCATAACGATCGGCTAAACGTGGATTAGGCATGTGTTAGTTCAGTTTAACTCCTTCAGCTAATTGCTTAATATAATTTTCTTGCTCCGCTTTTTGTTGTAATTCTCTACCTAAAACTTTCTCGGCAACCTCTATCACTAAAGAACCAACCTGATTTTTCACGTCGGTTAATGCCGCATTTTTTTGCTGAATAATAGCCTGCTGCGCATCAGCAACAATTCTATCATATTCCGCTTTTGCTTTTTCTCTGGCATCAGCCACCATTTTTTCAGCAGTTTCTTTGGCTTCTTTAATCATCACAGCTCTTTCCTCACGAGCCTTCTGCATCATAGCTTCATTCTCATTTTGCAAAGCAGCCATCTCCGCTTTTACTTTATCTGCAGAAGCTATCGCATCTGCAATACCTGTTTCTCTCTCTTTTAAAGAAGAAAGAATAGGCTTCCAAGCAAAAGACTTAAGTAAGAAAAAAACGATGAGGAACGCTAATAACGTCCAGAAAAGCAATCCTAAACCCGGTAATAAAAGTTCCATACAATATATTTAATTCCGTTGTTTGATAAGTATTACTGCACCGATTGCCCTGTGCTTTCGGTGCAGTAATGAGTTAATACGAACTAGGCTTTTAATACAGCCAAGATACCTGCGATTACCGCGAAGAGAGCAACACCCTCTACGAAGGCAGCAGTAAGGATCATGTTCGCACGGATGTCGTTTGCAGCTTCTGGCTGGCGAGCAATGCTTTCTACAGCACCCTTACCAATTTGACCGATACCGATACCGGCACCAATTGCAGCTAAACCTGCACCAATTGCACCACCTAAGTGGCTCATGCTTACATCCAACAAATTCAAAATTGCTGACATAGTGTTTGTTTTAATAGTTAAAATTTTAGTGGTGCCCTTCCTCGTGCGCACCTTCCATGCTTTGTCCGATGAACACCGCAGTTAGGTTTGTAAAAATGAACGCTTGAATAAAGGCAACCAATATTTCAATCAGATATATAAAAATGGTAAAAGCTATAGATACCGGCGCAAAACCCCAGCCCGCTACTTTACTCATAGCCCCGAAGATAAAGATCAACATCACAAAGCAGGTAATTACAATGTGGCCAGCTACCATATTAGCAAACAAACGCACAATCAAAGCAAATGGCTTTGTGAAAATACCTAGAAACTCAACAGGTACTAATATAGGTTTAACGAAACCCGGTACTGGGGGATTGAAAATATGCGCCCAAAAATGCTTGTTGGTGCTGAACAGAATAACTAAGAAACTGATCACGCCTAGTACAATGGTGAAGGCAATATTGCCCGTTACATTCGCAGAACCCGGTATTAAACCAAATAAATTATTGATAAGAATGAAGAAAAAGACCGTTAATAAATAGGGCATATATTTCTCATAGGCA
>JAIEQT010000583.1 GCA_019747455.1 Chitinophagaceae bacterium
CACCCTGTTTTAACGCTTCTGTAATAACTTCCCAACCATACTGAATAAGCTTTGCAGCATACCCGGCATCAATCCCTTTTTCTACCATTTTATCAAAACTTAGAATAGATCCCGTTTGGAGTAACCCACATAAAATTGTTTGTTCACCCATTAAATCAGATTTCACTTCGGCAACAAAAGAAGACTTGAGCACGCCTGCTCTATGTCCGCCCGTACCGGCACAATAGGCTTTTGCATAATCCCATCCTTTACCATCGGGATCGTTTTCGGGGTGTACAGCAATCAAGGTAGGAACACCAAAGCCACGCTTATATTCTTCTCTTACTTCGGTACCCGGGCATTTTGGTGCTACCATAATAACCGTAATATCTTTTCTTATTTGCATACCTTCTTCTACAATATTGAATCCATGTGAGTAAGAAAGTGTAGCACTTTTTTTCATCAAGGGCATTACTGCATTAATTACAGAAGTATGCTGTTTATCGGGCGTGAGATTAATAACCAGATCAGCTGCGGGGATCAACTCCTCATAGCTTCCAACCGTAAAACCATTATCAGTGGCATTTTTCCAGGATGCGCGTTTTTGTTCAATAGCATCTTTACGTAATGCATAGGAAACATCAAGACCCGAATCGCGGAGATTCAATCCCTGGTTGAGGCCTTGTGCACCACATCCTACAATTACGAGCTTTTTCCCTTTCAAAGCATTAACACCGTCTGCAAAAGCAGATTGATCCATGAATTCACATACCCCTAATTGGTTAAGTTGTTCTCTTAGCGGTAACGAGTTGAAATAATTTGACATGTTAAGTTATTAAGTTACTAGGTTATTAATTATTGTCATTGGTCAGTAGTCAGTAGTAGGCAGTTGTGAAGTGAATCAATGACTACCCAATGACCATTGACTACTGACTAATGACCCGTATTTACATAGTAAATACCTGATCATTTTGGTTTAAAAATTCATTTTCGATTAATTCTTCCGCAGGTTCATAGGCTTCAAATTCTTTTAGCTTTTCATGAAACCCATTACTGGCTTTAATAATAGCAACCCTAGCACTGCGAACGAATTCGATAAGGCCGAAGGGTGCTAGTACTTCAACCAGTTTATCCGTTTCTTCTCTGTGACCGGTAGTTTCAAAAATGGTATAGTCTTTACGAATCACTACCGCTCGTGCTCCGCACTCGCGTAATAATCTTTCCACTTTTAATTTCTCCGCAACTGCATCCGTGCTAATTTTATACAATGCCATCTCCTGCCAAATAATTTCATCATTGGTATTATAGTATGCTTTTAGTACTTCTACCTGTCGCTCTATTTGTCTGCACAACTTTCTTACCACTTCCTCGGTTTCACTGATTACAATGGTAAACCGATGGATGCTTTCTGCTTCAGAAGGAGATACATTCAAACTCTCTATATTAATTTTTCTCCTGGAAAAAATAATAGCAATACGGTTCAACAGTCCTACCTGATTTTCGGTATACACAGTTATAGTATATTCTGTTTTCATATTTCTATTTTAATCTGATTTCGGCAACGCTGCATCCTTGTGGCACCATGGGAAAAACATTATTCTCTTTACCTACCATCACTTCTAACAGATAAGCCCCTTTGCTATTTAGCATTTGATTAACGGCATCTTTCAAATGCAATCGATTATCTACTGTTGCGCCGGCAATACCATATGCTTTGGCTAGTTGCACATAATCCGGACTCTGGATATCAACAAAAGAGTATCGCTTATCATGAAATAACTGTTGCCATTGGCGAACCATACCCAGGAAGCGATTATTTAAAATCAGGATCTTCACATCTACCTCCGCTTGCATAATAGTACCTAGCTCCTGAAGTGTCATTTGAAAACCACCATCACCTATTACCGCCACCACTGTTCTGTCTATAGCTCCAAACTTAGCTCCAATGGCAGCGGGTAACGCAAATCCCATAGTACCAAGCCCTCCTGAGGTAACATTACTTTTACTTTTATTAAATTTAGTATATCGAGAAGCTACCATTTGATGTTGGCCAACATCGGTTACCACTACTGCTTCTCCTCCGCTTATCTCATTCATCAAACGAATCACTTCACCCATGGTTAACTCATCCGTAGTTGGATTTAACTCATTATAAATAACTACTTCATTTTCTTCCTTCGTAAACGCAGCAAATTTTGCTAGCCAATCCGTATGTTTTTTTTCTGCAATAGCTTTTGTAAGCATAGGCAGTGTTTCTTTACAATCGCCCCACACCGGAACGGTTGATTTTACATTTTTATCAATTTCAGCCGGATCAATATCTAAATGAATAATTTTTGCTTGCTTCGCATATTTATCTAATCTACCGGTTACTCGATCATCGAAACGCATACCCACAGCAATCAATACATCACACTCATTGGTTAACACATTAGGTCCATAGTTACCATGCATCCCCAACATGCCAACATTTAAAGGATGATCTGTTGGCAAGGCACTTAACCCGAGCAGCGTCCATGCAGCCGGTAAATTACCTTTCTCAATAAAGGCTTTAAATTCTTTTTCTGCTTTACCAAGGATTACACCCTGTCCGAATAAAACAAATGGCTTTTTGGCTTCATTAATAAGTTTAGCTGCTTCGGCAATATATTCTTTCCGAACAATTGGCTTGGGGCGATATGAGCGTATATGCTCACATTTGGTATAGCCGGTATAATCAAATTTTTGCAGTTGCGCATTTTTTGTAATGTCAATTAATACAGGACCGGGACGGCCGGTACGAGCTATAAAGAAAGCTTTTGCTAACACATGCGGAATTTCGATCGCATCGGTAATCTGATAATTCCATTTAGTAACTGGCGTTGTAATATTGATCACATCCGTTTCCTGAAATGCATCTGTTCCTAATAAATGAGCGAATACTTGTCCGGTTATACAAACTAAAGGCGTGCTATCAATTTGCGCATCTGCTAATCCGGTAACTAGATTGGTAGCCCCGGGTCCGCTCGTTGCAAATACTACTCCCACTCTACCGCTGGTACGCGCGTATCCTTGTCCGGCATGTATACCGCCTTGCTCATGCCTTACCAGTATATGCTTTAACTTATCATGATAATCATATAAGGCATCATAGATTGGCATAATAGCACCACCCGGATAACCGAAAATAGTATCTACACCTTCAGCAATCAATGCTTCCAACACTGCCTGACTACCGGTTAGGGTTTTTGTAGTTATGGCTACTTCTTTTATTTCTTTTTCAAGTGTTTCCATATTATTATATTTCATCTGTTACACAACCCTGTGATGCATCTTTTACCGATTGTGCATATTTGAACAATAATCCTTTTGTGGCTTTGGGTGCAGGTTTTACCCAACGCGCTCGTCGGTTTGCAATTTCATCTTCCGCAACTTTTAATGTCATTTTTCTTTCAGCTACATTCAATTCTATCACGTCATCGTCTTCCACTAAACCAATCAATCCACCATTAACAGCTTCAGGTGTTATATGTCCAACTACAAATCCATGTGTTCCTCCACTAAATCTTCCATCAGTAATTAATGCTACATGCTTACCTAAACCGGCACCAATGATTGCCGAGGTAGGTTTCAGCATTTCGGGCATACCCGGGGCTCCCTTCGGACCTACATTTCTTATTACTACTACATTACCAGCTTTTATTCTTCCGGAGTTAATGCCCTCGATCAATTCTTTTTCTCCATCAAATACGCGGGCAGGCCCTTCGAATAACTCTCCTTCTTTACCTGTAATTTTTGCTACACTACCACCCGTTGCTAAGTTTCCATAGAGTATTTGTAAGTGTCCGGTAGCTTTTAGCGGCTGTTCTAACGGTAAGATAATTTTTTGTTGATCGAAGTCTAAATCGGGTGCCGTTGCCACATTTTCTGCTATAGTTTTACCGGTTACAGTAAGGCAATCGCCATGCAACAAACCTTTTGCCAATAAATATTTCATAACAGCAGGTACACCTCCGTACTGATGCAAATCTTGCATCAAATATTTTCCACTGGGTTTAAAATCTGCCAGCATGGGAACACGATCACTAATAGCTTGAAAATCATCTTGCGTAAGATCTACATCTACACTTCTTGCCATAGCTATTAGGTGTAATACCGCATTGGTACTTCCACCTAAAACCATGATTAAGGTGATAGCATTTTCAAAAGCTTTACGTGTCATAATATCACGCGGCTTTATATCTTTCTCCATCAATAAGCGAATAGCTTTACCAGCGGCCTCACATTCTTCTTGCTTCTCTTTACTCAAAGCCGGGTTAGATGATGAATAAGGAAGACTCATACCTAATGCTTCAATAGCAGAAGCCATTGTATTCGCCGTGTACATACCACCACAGGCACCTGCACCCGGACAAGCGTGTTGAACAATTCCTTTGAAGTCTTCTTCGTTTAAGGTGCCCGCTATTTTTTGCCCCAGTGCTTCGAAGGCAGAAATAATATTTAAGTCTTGCCCTTTATAATGCCCCGGTGCAATCGTTCCACCATATACCATAATAGCAGGCCTATTTAAGCGACCCATCGCAATTAAGGCACCCGGCATATTTTTATCGCATCCGGGTAGTGCAATAATTGAGTCGTAATATTGCGCGCCACATACCGCTTCAATAGAATCTGCTATAACATCTCTACTCACTAACGAATACCGCATACCATCGGTACCATTGCTAATGCCATCACTCACACCGATGGTATTAAAGATCAAGCCAACTAAATCATTTTCCCAAACACTTTTCTTCACAAGCTTGGCTAAATCATTCAAGTGCATATTGCAGGTGTTACCATCATACCCCATACTTACTACACCTACTTGCGCCTTAGCTAAATCGGTTTCCGTTAATCCAATACCGTACAACATAGCTTGAGCGGCCGGTTGTGTAGGATCCTGTGTGATCGTTTTACTATATTTATTCAATTCCATTAGGCAAGAGATTCTTTTTTTGCTACTTGTTTTTCTGTAACTCGATTTGTATATAACTGCTGAATAATAGCTCCCTTTGAATTTTTCCAATCCAATGGAAACACAGTATCATCGATAGATTGCCAGCCGATTACTTCAGCAGCGGTTCCACAAAAGAAGGCACTATCCGATTTCTTTAGATCTGCTATAGTGAATTGCCCTTCAATAACCGTAAAACCCTCTGCAGCGCATATTTCAAGTACAGTAGCACGTGTAATACCGGCTAAAATATTACCAGCTTGAGGTGTATAGAGTACCCCATCTTTTTCAAAAAACATATTAGCACCCGGACCCTCTGCAATATGATCATGCATATCTAATAGTAATGCCTCATCATATCCTTTAGCTTTTGCTTCCTGACTGGCTAGAATAGAATTTACATAATGCCCTGCCGCTTTTGCATGTATCTTAAAAGCTTTAGGGTTAGGGCGTTGAAAAGAAGAAGTAACGATACGCAATAATTTATCACCTAAGAAGGGAGCCATTTCCCATGCCTCAATTACAATATGCGAAACGGTATTAGTTGCAAAAGTCATATTCGCAGGCGCATATACGACCGGTCGGATGTAGGCATCCTGGAAGTTATTTCTTGCTAATACTTCATAGGTTGCCTTAATCAGTTCATCAACTTGCCAAGGATAAGGAAGATTTAGTGCTTCAGCTGACATGCGTAAACGTTCAAAGTGTTCAACCGCTTTAAAAATTTTTGTTTCTCCATTTTCTGTTTTGTACGAACGAATTCCTTCAAACACAGAATATCCGTAATGAAGGGATTGGCTATACAAATCCATGGTTGCTTCTGCAGCTTTTACATATTTACCATCTAAAAAAAGGATGGTGTTGTTGTTGTAATACATAGTTCAAATTTCAAGTCAAAAAAAAACCCCGCGGGTGAGGCGGGGCTTGTATTTTAAAGTTTTAAAAGTTACAGTAAACCACCTCTATGCAA
>JAIEQT010000200.1 GCA_019747455.1 Chitinophagaceae bacterium
TTAATTTGGACGCATGAACAGCAGGATCATAATCCCATTTCCATCTTCGATGGCTCCATAAATAGTTTGCCGGCCGCTCCCGTATTTCTTGCTCTACAAAACGCTTAAAATCGGTTGTAATGTTCCCTAATGGAATATCATTGGGAGTGGTGGTATATAGAGAAAGTACCAATTTATAATAACCTCGTTTTATAGGGAAAAAACTGGCGAATACAATAGCCGTATTATATATTTTGGCACCTTTCTCCGGACCTGGAACAAAAGGAGCTAATTTCCCCATAAACGGCATCCAATAAGCGTCTTGTGTTCTTCTTGGGTTTTGATCCGCCGCTAACCCTAAGGAGTATACATCTCTGGCATAGTCTTTAAAATGGGTTCTAAATTTATTGGCTGGTACCAATATAGTACCAAGTTTGCTACGCATATCATATATAATACGATCAAATACTTTATTAGAGAGGGGTGCATAAACTGCTAAAAAAGGATATTGAATATTAGCGGCTATCGCAAGATTAATAAATTCCCAACTAAAAAAATGTCCGCTGTGAAATTGAACCGATTGTTTTGTTTGATATAATTGATCTATTAAGCTATAATCGCAGCTTACTCGTTTATTAAGCTCTTCTTTAGAAATAGAAATGAGTTTGATGATCTCAATAAATGTATCGATCAATTGATGATAGAATTGCTTTTCTATTTTTTTTCTATCATCATTTGTTTTTTCAGGAAAGGCTAAAGCGATATTAGCCCTTACAATTTTTTTTCGATACCCAAATACATAATACACCAAGCCATAAATACCGTCGGAAATAATATACATTACCCGCCATGGAAGCAGGGATAGTAAGTAAAAGATTGGGTAAATAATATAATACATAAAGTAAAGATATAAATCTACAATCTGTAATCTTCCATATGAAGCATTCAATTTAAAAAGAAATATACAGATTGAAGTATGAAGATTGAAGATTATAAGATAATATTCTGCAACAGCAACGCCTTTCCGATATGATCGGTATTGAAATGAAGTCCTCTGCTTTCCTTTCTAAATTCAGCACTTTTCACAATTAAGTAGGCCACTGTAATCAAGTTACGTAACTCACAAAGTTGTGGCGATACCCGTGTAGAACGATACAACGCCTCTGTTTCTTCAAATAGCAGATCGAGTCGTTTACTGGCTCGCTTTAAGCGAACATCTGTTCTTACAATACCTACATAATCACTCATGATCTGTTGTAGTTCTTTCATACTTTGTGTGATCAAGATCATTTCTTTAGGATCAGAAGTTCCTTCTGCGTTCCAATTGGGCAGATTGTTTCTTAATTGAATGGTTTCAATATTCTTTACGGTATGCAAAAAGCAACGATGCGCAAATACCATAGCTTCCAATAAACTGTTACTTGCTAATCTATTGGCACCATGAAGCCCTGTACTAGCGCATTCTCCACAAGCATATAATTTTTTAATTGATGTTTCACCCCATTCATTTGTTTTGATACCACCACAACTATAATGCGCGGCAGGTGCTACCGGTATAAGATGTTGCATTACATCAATACCAATGCTTAAACACTTGTTATAGATATTAGGAAAGTGATGAATAAATTTTTCTTTATCCATATGTCGGCAATCGAGGTAAACATGCTCCGTGCCGGTTCGCTTCATTTCATTATCAATAGCTCTTGCTACAATATCACGAGGAGCCAGGTCTTTACGCTGGTCGTATTTTTCCATAAAAGCTTCACCCGATTTATTACGTAGTATACCACCATCGCCACGCACCGCTTCTGTAATTAAAAAAGAAGGCGAAACGCCCGGTTCGTATAGCGCTGTGGGATGAAACTGGATAAACTCCATATTTTCAATTTTACCCTTGGCACGGTAAACCATAGCTATGCCATCGCCTGTTGCAATTTTTGGATTGGTGGTAGTGCGATATGCTTGTCCACACCCACCCGTAGCCAACAAAATAAATCCTGCACTTATCTTTTCAATTTGATTGGTATACAGATTCAATACATAAACCCCATAACAGGTAATATCGGGAGTTGATTTTGTTACTAAATAACCAAGATGATGCTGTGTAATTAAATCAACTACAAAACAATGATTGGCTAATATAATATTAGGCAAAGAGTTAAGCTTAGCCAACAATGCTCGTTCCATCTCTTTGCCTGTTACATCTTTATGATGCAAAATACGGTTCTCACTATGTCCGCCCTCTTTTCCTAAACTGTACTCTCCTGTATCATCTTTATCGAACTCGGCTCCATATTCAATGATTTCTTTGATTCTTTCCGGACCTTCTTTTACGACGATCTCTACAATTGCTTTATTACATAAACCATCCCCTGCAATAAGGGTATCTTCAATATGTTTTTGATAACTATCTCTAGCGGCATCCCAAACGCCTGCTATTCCGCCCTGTGCATATTTTGTATTGGTTTCATCGGCTTGTGTTTTGGTAATAATCATTACCTTTTTATCCGGAATTTTTTTAGCAATCTTCAGCGCATAGGTAAGCCCGGCAATACCTGAACCAACAATTAAAAAATCTGTTTGCATAAAAAAGATTAGGAAGGTTCAACCCACGCATCATGCTCCTTTAATAAGCCAATTAATTCATCAACAGCTATGGCACTATCAATATTACGCTTCATGATGTCTTTCCCTTTATATAATGTAATCTTACCAACACCGCTACCAACATAGCCAAAATCAGCATCAGCCATTTCACCGGGACCATTTACGATACAGCCCATGATAGCAATCTTCACCCCTTTTAAATGATTGGTTACACTTCTAATTTTAGCTGTTGTTTCCTGTAAATCAAATAGTGTTCTACCACAACTCGGACAACTAATATATTCCGTTTTCGAAATGCGGGTTCTGGTAGCTTGCAGGATATTGAAAGCAGAAGCGTTTAAAAATTGTTCAACAGATGTATTGGTAGCATAATTTCTACCACTTGTATCCACTACATTTCTATTCTGTTGCTGATAACTTGCCATCCCCATACCTAAGCAAATACCATCACCCATACCATCTAGCAATAGAGCACCACATTCTGTAGCATAATGAATCAAATGCTCATCGGCAGTTTGCCAATTACTATCAGTAATAAGTATAACCGGATTTTTAATGGCCTTATTAATCATCTCCATAAACATTCTCCTCACCGATTGCATGGCATTTTTATTAGTACTACTTAAACATAATACAACGGTTGGGTCATTCGCCAATTGTTGTAAATATGTCAAATCGCTTTCAGGATTATCCGTATTAAAACAATCGATCATAACGAAATTGAGTGTATCACTTTTAGCCGAAGCTGCTAAATAGCCAACAGTATCAAAAATGGGGAAGTATTTTTCTTTATCACTACAAGTGGCCCAGGTGCTGGCCTCGATAATTACTTTTAATGTTCCCGGTAATGCAAAATCTAAAATGGTAGTATTTGTAAAAATATAATCAGCTGCCGCATCACTAATATTCCATTTATCCAGATTTTCATCATAGGTATAGCCAATAGCTGCCAGGTTATTGGCATCCACATTTTTTTGCTTACTCAGATCAGCAATTACAACAGGTACTTGTTTAGCCCCAATATTGCTCACCGCAAAACTTTCTCTTCGCTTATAATGAAAAGGATCGTAAGGAATTTTTTCTATGGCAGGAGTGGCACCCATCGTCCATCGTCTATCGTCTATCGTCTTCCACGCATCTCTTATCTCGTATCGCTTAACTAAATCTCTACACACCGGAATTTCGAATTCAGGATCTTCGGTTAAACTTACGCGAACCGTATCACCGATACCATCTTCGAGTAATGTACCGATGCCTGCCGCACTTTTTACTCTACCATCTTCCCCATCACCGGCTTCCGTAACACCAAGGTGTAACGGATATATCTCCCCGAATTCTTTATCCATTTGTTGGATCAATAATCGGTAGGCCTGAACCATCACCTGGGGATTACTAGCTTTCATGCTTAATACAATATTATGATAGCTTTCATCTCGGGCAATCCGTAAAAATTCCATAGCACTCTCTACCATTCCTATGGGCGTATCGCCATACCTACTCATAATACGATCACTTAAAGAGCCATGATTTGTACCAATTCGCATAGCAGTACCATACTCTTTACAAATTTGTACAAGTGGCGTAAATCTTTCCCGAATACGATCGATTTCCTCTACATATTCAGCATCGGTATAATCTATTTGTTCAAACTTTTTTTTATCTACGTAGTTACCTGGGTTTACTCTTACTTTCTCAACTATACGAGCAGCTATTTCGGCAGCATTTGGCGTGAAATGAATATCGGCAACCAAGGGTGTGGTAAACCCATGCTTACGTAATTCATTTTTAATATTCAACAAATTTTCCGCTTCCTTTTTAGATGGGGCGGTAATACGAACTAGCTCAGCACCAGCCTCAATACAACGAATGGTTTGCGCCACGGTAGCGCCGGTATCCATAGTATCAGTGGTAGTCATTGTTTGTACACGGATAGGATTAAAATTTCCAAGTAATAACCCACCAATATTAACCTCTTTGGTTTTTAGTCTGCTATAATTTGTAAGTGAATTACAGTATAACTGCATGAAAATGATTTTAACGTTTACCTTCTAAAAAACCTTGTTCCTTTAAAATATTCATTAACAAATTCTTTCGCACTGTTAACATATCAAGCGTTTTATCGCCTTCCACATTTAATACAAAGAAATAAGGGTGTTTGTTTTCTTCGATCCAACCCACTACCCAGCCTAAAGATTTTCCATTGGGTAAAAAGCCCCAACCGGTTTTATAACTTAACTTATAGTTGGCATTCACTTCCTGCAGCATCATTTTCTTTACAATATCATGTGTTCTTTTTTGAAAAGGAAGCTGACCGAAATACAGTTTTTTAACCAATCCTAATTGTTCATCAGCGGTAATTTTTAAGCTATTATTCAACCAAAAACTATCAACCGAAATATTCGTTGATTTATTACCATATTGTAAACTATCTATCCAATGCTTCAAAGTGTCTTTACCGATAGCGCGCGCCAATTCTTGGTAATAGGGAATTTGAGAGGAAACAAAAGCGGTATTAGCCGTGCCAGTATCGCCTTTCATTTTCATGTATTCATTACTGAGCCTACCCGTTTCCGTACCAACGAGCGCTATAATAATATCCGCTGTTGATGCAGGTAAATAGGCAGAGTCTCTATATCTGCTTAAATTATAAATAGTGAATTGTCCGGTACCATTGTCATATAACCCAAAACTACCTACAACTCCTGCTCTACTAAATTGATTTTCAATTTTTTGATCGAGGGTCACATTATTTGGTGAACATGCATACAAACCAATGATCCCAATTATGCAAAAAATTAAATTATTCTTCATTGTATCCATTTTTCTATAAATCTGCGACTCCTCCGGAGTCGAAATACCCTATTCCCTACACCTTATACCCTACAACCCTATTTTATCACCCCTAATTCCTTCCCAACCTTCGTGAATGCGGCAACTGCTTTTTCTAAATGATGTGGTTCATGTGCAGCACTTAATTGCACGCGAATACGCGCTTTACCTTTGGGTACAACAGGGAAAAAGAAACCAATTACATATACACCTTCATCAAGTAATTTAGCAGCAAATTGTTGTGCAATAACGGCATCGTATAACATAATAGGAACGATGGGATGATCTCCGGGTTTAATATCAAATCCCGCTGCCGTCATAGCAGTTCTAAAATATTTGGTATTAGCTTCTAACTTGTCTCTTAAAGTTGTTGCGGAGGTAAGCATATCCAAAACAGCTATAGATGCACCTACAATACTTGGCGCAACGGTATTAGAGAAAAGATAAGGTCTGCTTCGCTGACGGAGCATTTCAATAATTTCTTTTCTTCCCGAAGTAAATCCCCCACTAG
>JAIEQT010000110.1 GCA_019747455.1 Chitinophagaceae bacterium
AAATAATTCTTTTAACAAATATTATGAATCCCGAAGTATGCCACTTCGGGATTTTTGCATCCTATACCTTTGTATAATATAAGAAGTTTATGCGTTTAGTAATTGTATTGCTGCTTTTATTCTTTTCATCTTTAGTAGTTAATGCCCAAGAAAGTGCTTATAAAAAACAATGGCTAGAAATCGATACGCTCATTGCTTTTACCAATCAAACTAAAACAGCATTAGATAAAATAAAGTCATTACAACAGAAAGCAAAAGAGCAAGGAGCGCATGCTGATTATATCAGATCACTACTATATCAAATAACTTTAGAAGAACGTATTACTGAAAAAAATATCAATGATGAAATCGCTATCTGGGAGAAACAAATACAATTAAGCACTAACCTCATTGAACAATCAATACTACATTGTTTGGCAGCCAATGCCTACAATAGTTATTTCAGTAGAAATCAATGGCGTATCAATAACCGAAGCAAAACAGAGAATACAGTTGAAAAAGATATACTCACTTGGGCTTCCGATGATTTTAGTAAAAAAATTATTTTCCATTATCAAAAAGCGTTAGCACCTGCAACAGAATTACAAAATGAGACTATATCGAAATGGATGCCACTCATCTCAAAAGGTAATTACCCCGAATTAAGACCTACTTTATATGATTTAATTGCGCATGAAGCATTGGATTATTTTAAAGTACCTAATAGATTTTCAAAAGATTTGCTCGCACGCGATAGCTTAGCATTGACGCTGTTTCAACAATTAATAGAATTTCATACCAAAACAAAAAATAGAGTGGCATTACTGGATGTAGATTTGGAAAGAATACAATGGTTGTATCAAAAAAATCCGAATGCAGATACCAATTATATTAACGCATTAACCCAACTACAAAAAAGCTTTAATAATTTACCTGAAGCAGATGCCGTGTATGCTGCCTTAGCAGAATTTTATTTTAATAAGGCCAATAACTATCAGCCACTAGGAGATACAAGCCACCGATGGGATAAACAAAAGGCAAAGAAAATAATAGAAGACAGGTTGAGAAGCTTCCCCACAAACAAAACCGGAGGAAGGTACCGAATGGAAGATATATTAGCCAATATCAACCATTCCAGTATTCATGTTGAAACGGAAGGCGTGAATATTCCTGAAAAGCCCTTTAGAGCCTTTGTGAAATTCAAAAATATTGATACACTTTATATTCGGGTGATTAGAACTACAAAAGAAATAAATAAGGCACTTGAAAAAAGGGAGAATTATAATTACTGGAAAACAATTACAAGCTTACAACCAGAAAGAGAATGGGAACAAATTTTTCCTAATAGTGGTGATTATCAATTTCATGGAACCGAAATAAAAATTCCGGCTCTTGCATTGGGGCATTACTATCTATTATTTAGTAAGCACAAATCATTCGACTCTGCTAACAATGTATTGGCATCTGCTTATGTTCAGGTATCTAATTTAAGTGTGGTAAACGCCGGTACAGACTATTTTGTTTTACATAGAGAAACCGGAAAGCCAATTGCAAATGCGCAAGCAACAGCAGCCTATAGTTATTGGTATAGCAACCAACAAAAACAAACTGAAGAAAAATATACTACTAACAAAAACGGACAGTTTACTATAAAACGTTTTGAGAACAATGGAGTAAATGTATCCATCAAATACAAAAAAGATTCATTAACAGCCGGGTATAGCTATATATATAGAACTTACTATTCTGACGATATCGAATCTACTGAAGTTGATGCCGAAAACCAATGGGGTAAGTCTATGATTCATTATTTTAAAGACCGAGCTATTTATCGACCCGGACAAACCGTTTTCTTTAAAGGAATTATTATATCGAGAAACGGTAAGACAGGTTATCCTATTCCGGTAGATAAAACTGCTAACAAGAAAAGTAAAATCACGATTCTACTAAAGGATGCAAATGATAAAACCATTGATACTTGTAAAGCAGTGGTAAATGCGTTTGGTTCTTTCAATGGCAAGTTTACATTACCTATGAATGTATTAACCGGTGAATTTAGATTAGAAGCAGATGCAGAAAATGATCAAGGTGCCACATTTAGGGTAGAAGAATACAAGCGACCTACTTATGCTGTTTCTATCAATAAACCAAAAGGTAATATTCAATTGGGAGACAGTATTGCATTTACAGGCTTAGCAAAAGCCTATGCAGGTAATGCCGTAGACGGGGCTTCCATCCGTTATACAATAACAAGAACAACAAGAACAAATATTTGGGGAAGGTACTATCGCCCGCGCAACGAGGAGTCGGTTCAACTAAAGCAGGGTGAAACAAGAACAGATGGAGAAGGTAAATTTTCCATCGATTTTACAGCATTACCCGATACTGCACTTGACAAAGCCACTATATCCCATTTCACGTTTACCGTCGATTTAACAATTACTGACACAAAAGGCGAGACAAAAGAAGCGCAAAGTAGTATTGCTATTGGTTATCAGCCATTGCAGTTAAGCATTAATACCCCGGAGATTATTGAAAAGGAAAGTCTCCAACATTTTTTTGTATATAGCAAAAACCAATTGGGAGACGATTTACCTGCTCATTTAAAAATTACTATTGATGCACTTGCATCGAATGAACGCTTAACGAGAAAGCGTTTATGGGAGCAGCCCGATGTTTATGTAATGAATAAAGCCGAATTCATTAAGGATTTTCCTATAGATGATTATGATGGAAGTGAAAATGATAAAACAAAATGGAAGGTATTGAGTAGTATTTTAAGTGATTCTATCAATACCGGAAAAACAAATAAGGTATTCTTTCCAAAACAAGGTATACATCAAGGTTGGTATTTAATTACCCTAATTGGGAAAGATAAAAATGGGAAAGAGGTTGTTGAGAAAAAATACATTCAAATTTTTGACAGAAAAGCCACAACGCTTCCAACACCCACCTATCATTGGCGGTACACGATTAAAAATACTGTTGAGCCGGGAGATACAGCCAGTTATATGGAGGCAACGGGAAGTAGAAAAGCTTTTGTGATACAATACAAAAACAAGGACAAAGCCAATAAACGTTTTAAAAAGCAATATTCATTTTATGAGCTTGGTGATGGTAAAAAAGAAAATAATTTTGAGGTGACTGAACAAGACCGAGGTGGCTTTAGCATTCATTCCATATTTGTAAAAGACAGTCGGGTTTACACCAATAGTTTCCCGGTAAGTGTTCCTTGGAGTAATAAAGAATTAAACATTGCTATACATAGTTTTAGAGATAAAACGGAGCCGGGTAGTAAAGAAAAATGGCAGGTAAAAATTAGTGGGAAAAAAGGAGCTGAATATGCTGCTGAATTACTCACGAGTATGTATGATGCCAGTTTAGATGCATTTGTTACTAACAATTGGCAGTCACCGAATATTTGGCCGAATCATTATTCGGGGAGTGAGTTTGGGAGTTTGCAAAATTTTACAGCATTGGGTGCAAATCTATTTAGTATTGAGCCAAGAATATATCCGTACAATCTTGTGATCCATAACCGACTTGTATTAAAGCCTGCTGAATTTTGGAATAAACTAAAGCTACCTTTTAAGATCAGAGATGAAATGATGCAAGGAAGGGCTGCCGGTGTGAGGGTTCAACAAGATGGAGAGGTTTTGAATGAGGTAGTAGTAACTGGATACGCAATGCAGAATAAAAAGAGTGTTAGTGCAAATACTGATCAGATTGCTATCAGAGGAGCAAACTCTTTACCAGCTAGTTCAAATCCGTTGTATGTTATTGATGGAGCAGTAAATCAAGGTATGGTTCTTAATACTACAAAAAATGGTTCAACCAAGCCCAAAGATGCGCCCATACAAATACGCAAGAACTTCGATGAAACAGCTTTCTTTTATCCTGAGATTTATGCTGATAGCAATGGGGTATATAGTTTTGAATTTACGATGCCCGAAAGTGTAACTGAATGGAAATGGCAGCTATTAGCGCATACAAAAGACTTATCATTTGGCAGTTTGCAACAAAAAGCAGTTACACAAAAAACGCTTATGGTGCAAACCAATGTTCCCAGATTTATTCGGGAAGGTGATAGAATTGAAATAGTGAGTAAAATAAGTAATACCGGAGATGCTGAATTAACCGGACAAGCAACGCTTGAATTGATAGATGCGCAAACAAATAAACCGGTTGATGGATGGTTTCAAAATATTTTCCCGACGCAATACTTTACCGCAGAAGCCAATCAAAGCACCACGGTTCGTTTCCCTGTGACCATTCCTTATACTTATAATAAGCCTTTGCTATGGCGTGTTTCCGCTAGGTCGAGCAACTACAGTGATGGAGAACAGAATATTTTACCGGTGCTATCGAATCGAATGTTGGTGACAGAAAGTTTGCCCTTGATACTCAGCAATCGCAGCACAAAAGATTTTCGATTCGAGAAACTGCTAACCAATAAGTCGGAGAGTTTATCACACGAATCGGTTACGGTTGAATATACCTCAAACCCCATTTGGACGGTTGTGCAAGCTCTACCCTATTTAATGGAGTATCCTTACGAATGTGCGGAGCAAACATTTAATCGGTATTATGCAAATAGTATAGCAGCTAGTATCGTACAACAACATCCGCAAATTAAAACTGTTTTTAACAAATGGGCAAAAGACAGCAGTGCTTTAAAAAGTAATCTTGCAAAAAATGAGGAACTCAAACAAATTTTATTGCAAGAAACGCCTTGGGTATTTGCATCAGAAAATGAAACAGAGCAGCGAAAAAATATCGCGCAGTTATTTGATTTAGTGAAAATGAGTAGTCAAAAAGAATCTGTTTTAGATAAGTTGCAACAATTGCAATTGCCCAATGGAGCATTTAGTTGGTTTAAAGGAGGAAGAGAAGATTTTTACATGACGAATTATATTGTCACGGGTTTTGGTAAACTTCAACACTTAAAGGCAATTACTATTGAAGGATCACTTAAGGAAATGCTTAACAAAGCCATTCAATATTTAGATAATAAAGTGTTGACCGACTACACAGATTATCTACAAAACACTAAGCTTACCCCAAGCTATGGGTATGCCTTTCAATATTTGTACATGCGGAGTTTCTTTGCTGAAGTAGCATTGAAAGACAAATCGGCTTGGCAGTATTATTACAATGAAGCGATAAAGAACTGGAATAAGCAATCATTGTATTATCAATCTATTATTGGATTAACGGCACTTCGCAATCAGGATATCAATTTTGCCAAAACAAAAATCCTTCCATCTATTATTCAGAATGCTGTTGAAGATTCAATGATGGGCATGTATTGGAAAGACAATACAACTACTTATTGGTACAAGAACCCCATCGAATTCCAAAGCAGTATGATTGGTTTTTGCTATGAACTGAATCAAAGTATCAAAAATGAACAGTTGAACAAACAGCTCCAGCAAATGCAGCTTTGGTTATTGTTACAAAAACAATCAACCGATTGGAAAACAACTATTGCTACTGCAGATGCCTGCTATGCGGTTTTGTTAAATCAAAAAGAGCAATTAAATGATCAACCCAAAACAAGGATTCGCTTAGGTAAGCAAGTGATTGAGAGCGACAAAGAAAATGCAACCGCAGGTACAGGTTATTTCAAAAAACGTTTTAACGCGTCGTTGATCGATCATGATATGGGGAATATTAGTGTAACTACCACTTCAAGTACCGGTAAACCCACCACCAACCTATCTTATGGAGCTGTGTACTGGCAATACTTTGAAGACTTGGATAAAATTACACCTGCTTCCACCCCTTTATCACTCGAGAAAAAATTATTCGTTGAAAAAATAACTGCTACCGGCAAAGTGATTTCAGCTTTTCAGGATAATGATGAAGTGAAGATTGGAGATAAGTATTATACTATAACAAACCAAGGTAAAAAGTTGTCTGTTACTATTTTTAAACGCCATTTTTAAGT
>JAIEQT010000566.1 GCA_019747455.1 Chitinophagaceae bacterium
TGATGCCAGTTATCTTTTGCGCATTTGCGTAAAAATTCAGCATGACTATATATAACAGCAAGAACCCGATTTTTTTAATAATTCTTCTCATAAAAATAATTTTATAATGCATTATCATATTGTAATTTCTCCTCTGCCTTTTTTAACGTTTTTCCAAATCTGTAATTAAATCCAATATAAAAAACTTGCGTATCGCGATAATTTAGTGATGTCTGATATAAAAATGGAGTTTGCAAATAGCTTCGCTGGCGTAAAGATCCAAAAACATCACTCAGTGTTATAATAGCCGACATTTTCCCTTTCAACAAATCCTGCCGCAAACCCAGGTTGGAAACAACCGTAGGGTAAAAATATCCCTGTATAGTTTGGCGAGCCGATCTATATATACAGGTACTTTGAAGCATCGTTGTTTTTGTAATATTGATATTAATATTAAGGTTGGTACTCAAAGCAAATATCGATTTTTGCTGAGGCGAGGTAACCGTTCCAAAATTGATCAGATTATAGAAAACGTTATTACTAAGATTTGCACTAAACCAGGTGCTAGCTTTATAAGAGGCAATTAACTCAAATCCGGCCGATTGATCATTAGATAAATTCTGTTGTGTTGTTAAGAAAGCAGAATCATTTAATTTTTGGGTTATTGTAGTAAATCCGTTGGTTTTATATCTATAATATAGGCTAGGAACAAGGCTCCAGGATTTTGACTTCCATTGATACCCAAACTCCACGGAATGAACGATCTCCGGTTTCAGTAAAGGATTACCCGCTCTTAGATTTAAATTATCCATATACTCCGGAAATGGATTTAAATTATCGCCGTTAGGTCTGTTTACACGTTTACTATAATTCAACTGTAGCTGACCATTTTTAAGTTTATACGTTATATGTATTGTTGGAAATAACATAAAATAATTATTATCGACTACTGAATCTTTAGTAACCAAATTCGAACGTACCAAAGACTGTTCTGCACGAAGACCACCCATGATGCCCCATCTATCTCCTGATTTACTCCAAGTAGCATAGGCAGCATGCACTTGTTGATGCAACCGAAAAGTATTGGTAGTAAGGGGGTTTGTAACAACAGTTCCGCTAGCAGCGTCATAATTTTGCGTAATAAAGGCGATTTCCTGTTGAATAAAAGAGCCTGCATACCCATAATCAAAAGAAGTAGTTGAAGAAATAGGATTCGTCCAATCGGCTGTTAGCTGCTGATTATTTTCATGCTGTATTACGAAATTATTATCTGGCACTACAGTTCTATTAGGCACTGAATAAACATTTCTATAGTAGTTAGATTCGTTCTCTGATTGAGTAGAGGCTGTAAATTCTGCACGAAATTCTTTTCCCTCTTTGTCAAAATTATGTTGCCAGAATACTGTTGCATCATTTTCATGCTCGATTGCCGGTGCAAAACGCTCTCTGTTCACTTGAGTTGTGAGCATTTGGTTTGCATCATAAAAATACCTTTGCGTTGTATCATGCCTTGTTAAACGAGTAGTTAACAAATTACCGGATATCCCAATGGTATTTTTTTTATCTATTGTATATTCTAATCCAACCCTAATAAACGGGGCTAATGGCCTAGCTTTTGATCGATAAAAATCTTGATAGGTACCCGTTATTTTACCATTGGTAGAATCATAAAATGTTCTCTCGGTATGTCCAAATCGATTTCTCTCGTCTTGTCGCAAACTATAACTTCCAAAAATATTCCATTTACCTCTTTTATAATTTAGATTAACAGACCCATTTGCTCGCTCTTTATTACCCAGATTACCGGTAATATTTCCATTGATCCCTCCCTTTGTATTTTTCTTCAGAACAATATTGATCATGCCTGCTGTTCCATCAGGTCTGTATTTAGCAGAAGGGTTTGTAATGACTTCAATCCGCTCAATAGTATTGGCTGGTATTTGTTGCAAAGCCTGTGCTCTATTGGTTCCCATTAATGGAGAAGGCCTTCCGTTAATAAGAATCTGCATATCGCCCGACCCCCGCAAGCTCACATTTCCATCAATATCAACTTCTACCGAGGGAACATTGCGGAGTATGTCGCTAGCAGAGCCTGATTGCGACATAATATCCTGCGCCGTAGTATATACCTTACGATCAATACTACTTGTTATCATATTCTTTTTCCCTACAACTTTTACCTCTTGTAATACTGCGGATCCAAACTTAGTGGTATCGGTTTTCGTTTTTTGCGCCAATACAATTACTTGCCCCCCTAAAAGGAGGCAAGTAATAATTAATTTTTTACTGATCATTTTATTGGTTTTCCGTTAGAATCGATTTTTACTTCTGCTATTTTGTTTTTCACTTTGTATTCAATTTCAAAATAATCAGGATTACCCTTTCTTTCGATTGAATACACGTGCGTAATACTTGCTTGCGGAAAATTACTTGTAAACCCATTTTTTACGATCTCAGGTAAAGAATTTATAGGAATTTCGAGTTCGGTTTCTAACCACTCGCCGCTGCCGCTAAAATTGGCTGAACCTTTTTTATCATTGAGTGTAAACTCAACCTCGTATTCATGCTTATTTTCTTTTACCCATTTATTTGCTACAGCTGTTGGGAATTTTTTTGCAAATGCCTTTTCCGCCTCAACAGTTGTATTTTTTGATTGCGCAGATAATGATGATATGCTTGCCAATAGCAAAACAATCATCGAAATAATGTATTTCATGATTTTTTAATTAAAAAGATTTAAGATATAAAATAACTAAGCGAAAGTGGCTATGCCAGCGGAGGGCGAAAAATATCTTTTTCAAAACCTTTTATAATAAATGGAAATGCATAGTTAATGTTGAAACTTACTTCAACAGATTTCAGCTTAAACTCAATTTGCTGAAGCTGAGACTGGTAAACCACACCATGTTGTATCTGAATGGCAATAGGCATTGTATTTTTTTGCGCCGTATTGCCGTCCTCTTCCTCCTCTTGCAGCGACACAAAAAGTTTCTCTGCAATAAACTCACCCAGATCCATATCGGGATCTTGAGATAGAAAATTATTAAAAACAGTTACTAAAGACTTTGTATCGTCATAATTAGCATAAGGCATGATTAATGTTGAAGCACTAAACATCACCAATACCAGTATAATGATAATTTTTTTCAATAAGTAAAAATATCGATAAAATCTTGTACTTCAGGAGAGTCAACAAATTTTACAATAATTTTTCCATATATACTACTCCAGGAAGTGGGTTGGGGTAATAGGCTGTAGTAACCACAAATCCTTTTCTCAAATACAGTTGTATTGCGGGTTGTAACCTATCGAGTGTATCTAATTTCATCTTTTTGTAGCCCAGGTTTCGGGCATCTGTTAGCAGGGCATCTACGAGGCGCTCACCGATATGCGCTTTTCTACAATTCGGCGATACGTATAACCTTTTCATTTCACATACCCCTTCTTCTGCCAAAGCCTGTAGGGCAATTGTTCCCGCCGGTTCATTATGATAGTAGGCTAATATTAAACTGCCGGTTGGTGGGCCATATTTTTTCAAGGGCATTTTTAGTTCTTCTTCAAAACCCTGAAAACATAAATCTACATTTAGCTCCTTTGCGTAAGCTGTAAATAAATGCCGAACTATTTCCAGTTCGGCACCCGGTGTAGTAATATGTTTTAGCTGTATCATTAGCCTGGCATGCGAGAAATATATTTCTCTACTTCTTTAATTTGATCAACTACTTGTTTTGTTGTTGGCTTTAATGCCTTGGCTTTACGAAAGAAATCCTTAGCTGCTCTAAACTCCCGCTTATTCATAAATATCTGACACATACTGATATAAGCAACTGCCTCGCTCTCCTTATCGGGGATACCGGCGCGTATAGCTGCACGGATATAGCTTTCTCCTTGCTTTAAATCGCCCCGCTGCATAGCCATCATACCTAATTGAAGTTTATTAGCGCCTTCCGCTTCAGGCATAGGCGCGCCCAAATCAGAACTTTTTTTCAAGTGTTTTTCAGCCGTATCAAAATCTTGTTTCATCATAGCCAAATTTCCCTTGATCGTGTAGTATGTAGATCTGATAGGCTTGTATAATAAATTAGGATACCAAACCCCATCTAAAATTTTCTCCACCTCTTCAATATTACCCTTTTCCATGGGCTCTTGAATAAGCCTAAGCGGACCAATAAAAAAATGGCTTAACAAACCTATTAATGCCACAAAGTAAATAGGAAATGTAGGCCAAAAACCAGTTCTGGTTACATTCAATATTACACCAACGGCCACCAGTGCTAAGCTCAACCAAAAACGATATTTAATAATAAGATTATAGAATTGCATTGTTTCAATATTGGGCGGCAAAGATAAGGAATAGACAGGGAAGGTTAAAGGTTATAGGTTAAAGGATATAGGGAATAGGCTATAGAAAAGAGGTAATAGGGAATAGACGGTAGACCGTAGCCCGTGAAATTCATCTTTTAGCCTTATTTTCGCGGCGTTGGTCCCGTAGTTCAATGGATAGAATAGAAGTTTCCTAAACTTTTGATACAGGTTCGATTCCTGTCGGGACTACCAGTTTTTCTGAGTTTCCTACCGAATGACTTCAGTAAGGCGTAGATTCTCTGTGACACTACTCTTTCTTTAGCACCAATAACAATTTTCTGCCATAGGGCGTAAGAAGTTTGTCTATTGATTTTATAGATATCGAAAATTCCACTTCGCCTAATTCGTCATATGCTAAGCTATACGGGCTCCATAAACAACTCAAGCCTTTTGCAAACAACGTATCATTCTTTATATACATATCTAAGTACTCAATATTATCACTGCTATAGCTAGGTATTTTACTCTCAATACATGCTTTATACATATCGTATTCTTTTTGAAAATAATTGCCTTCGATTGAATCTTCAGCATCCTTTGGCACAAAGGGTATCTTCAAACTATCCAATAAAGCAGGCAGAAGTTTCTCAACTCGTCGTTTTTGTATACTTGCCATCGTATCCACTATCCAGCTCTGACCTTCAATATTGATTACTTGTTTATAATTTACTTTATCGCCCGAAACATTATCAAACAAATAGTATGCCTCTTGAGTTAGTAATTGTTTTCCCCCAACGAACGAAATCAACAAACAAATATATTTATCTGTATTGCTAAAAACGGTATAATTAAAACTGTCATATTCCCAACCAGGATTATTGAGATTATCTTTATTCCAAGCAGCTTCAAAAATACTTTTCTTAAATACAGTACTGTCTAAATACAAGTTCTCCTCTCTTATTAATTTATTGATTTTTTTAGTGGCAGTTTTATTACCGGGGATCTGAATTAAGGGGAAAAACTCTTTTTCTTTTGTTGCCGGATTAACTGCTTTAATTCTGGTTATAATAGCTTGTTGAGAAAAAGCAGGTAAATAAAGCTGCGCAAACAGAAAAATAATAACAAGCAACCGCCATTTATTCACTTTTCGTATTTTATTAAAGCTACTTAATTTATTCCAATTCTATAATTGCCTGTAAAAATCTGTACCTTAACGATCCATTATTCGTTATTACCATGACTACCATGCTGAAAATTCAAAAATTAGGCTTGCTACTAATGACGTTTGCTATAAGTACATGTACGCAGGCCCAACAAAAAAATAATACAGATGCCAATAACCTTTTCAAAGGCATGAACTGGCGAAATATTGGTCCGAACAGAGGTGGAAGATCATTGGGTATTGCAGGAAGTACTAAAAGAAAACTAGAATATTATTTCGGAGCCGTAGGCGGTGGATTATGGAAAACCGTAGATGGGGGACTAAACTGGAAACCGGTTACCGACGGACAAATCACTTGTTCTTCTGTTGGCGCCGTTGCCGTGTCGGAATCTAATCCGGATATTGTTTATATAGGCACTGGTTGTAAGCTCCCCCAAAAATAGTACGTTTTGAAAGTAGACTAAATAGTTAACTTTAAAACGTAAAATATGAAGAAG
>JAIEQT010000481.1 GCA_019747455.1 Chitinophagaceae bacterium
CACCATCATCCCCTTTCTTTATCATATACATTGTTTCAGATGGCAATTCAGCTCCTGCTTTTTGGTTATACATCTCCGGATAATGTTGAAATAACATGTCTCTGCCGTGTACTGTTACAAATAATTCATTTACCTCATTATTCCAATCTAAGCCAACCACATTTCTTAATCCTGTTGCATACCGAACACCTTCCGCATAAGATTGATTTAGTTTATCTGCTTTAAATTGCCAGATTCCTCCGGCAGTTTCTAAAATGGGGCATGGCATCATGCCTTTTGATCCTTGCTGCCGATCCTGCTCCTGACAAACATTGGAAGGAGCTCCAATATTCACATAAATATTTCCGGCATTATCCAAAGCAATCGACTTTGAATTATGCTGTCGTTTGTCTACTAATCCGGTTACAATAGTCTCCGGATTATTGATATCTACTATATTTTGATTAGCATCTAGTTTGTAACGGAATACACTTGTATTAGAAGAGGCATACAAAAATCCATTCTTTAATACAATTCCGGTACCAATATAATTACCAAAAGCAAGGGTATCGTCGTACACGCCATCCTTATTAGTATCACGTAAGCGAATAATACCCTTCCCCTTTTCTAATCGCTCGAGTTTCATATACAGATCGCCGTTGGAATTTACGGTTATATGCCGAACTCTACCAAAACCTTTGGCTACATTAGTTGTGGTAAAACCAGCTGGAGTTTTGATATTCACTTCTTCCGTCTTTTGAGCTACACAAGCCGTGTACAATATGGCACTTGTAACGATACTAAATAGTATTCTCATACATATAATTTTTGGTGAAATTAAGCATTGATTTGATACCAATCTTGCATGGCATCTACCAATATGGTATTATCTTTTTCGGAACCAACTGTTACGCGTAAACAATTCTCACATAGCTGCACATTGCTTCTATCCCTCAGTACAATACCTTTTGAAATTAAAAATTCATACACTTTTCTTGCCTCTTTTATTTTAACTAAAATAAAATTACCGTCTGAAGGATACACCTTCTCAACCGTAGGCATGGTAAGGAATACGGCTGCTAAAGCATCTCGCATATCAACAAGTAACTTGATCATATCATTCACCTGCCCAACCTCATCCAATGCCTTTAAGACCAGTTCCTGGGTAGCTTGCGAAATATTATATGGTGGTTTCACCTTATTCAATACTTCAATGATGGCGGCCGAGGCAAAAGCCATTCCTAGCCTTAAACCGGCTAAACCCCATGCTTTACTGAGCGTTTGTAAAACAACCAAATTAGGATAGTCGGCTAATTCCTGCACAAAGCTTTTTTGTTTTGAGAAATTGATATAAGCTTCGTCTACTACTACCAGTCCATTAAAATTATTCAGCACCATTTCTATATCGGCTCTGTTTAGCGAATTGCCGGTAGGATTATTGGGAGAACATAGCCAGATAATTTTAGTATTGGTATCAACCACATTTTCTAGATGAATCAGATCGAGCTGAAAATCATCTGTTAGCGGTACTTTCTTAATGGCTACATCATTAATATTAGCGCTTACTTGATACATTCCATACGTAGGCGGACAAATAACCACATTATCTTTTCCCGGATTACAAAAGGATCTGAACAACAAATCGATACATTCATCACTCCCATTACCCAAAAAAATCTGTTCTGCGGGTATTGATTTTATTACCGCTAGCTTTTGTTTGATAGCCACTTGATGTGGGTCTGGATAACGGTTATACCATTTTGTAAGCGGGGAGCCTAAACTATTTTCATTAGCGTCTAAAAATACTTTCGCCTCCCCACTAAACTCGTCCCTTGCCGATGAATAGGCTACTAGGTTTTTAATATTTTCGCGAATAAGAGATTGAAGATTGAACATATATGTTAGGGTTACGGGATTCGGGTTACGGGCTATGGATTCTTTAATTTTTAATTCTTAATTCTTAATTCTTAATTCCACCGCCTTGCTATGTGCTTCTAGTCCTTCTGCTTTGGCCATTTCCATCACAGCCTTTCCAATATGGCGTAAGCCTGTTTCAGATAATTGCTGGTAAGTGATCTTCTTTACAAAAGAATCCACGCTTACCCCACTGTAGGCACGAGCAAAACCATTTGTAGGCAGGGTATGATTCGTACCGCTTGCATAATCACCAATAGATTCTGGGGAATAATTTCCTAAAAATACAGATCCGGCATTGGTTATGTTAGACGCTATAGCCTCTGCATCATGGCAAGCAATAATCAAATGTTCTGCAGCATATTCATTCACTACTGCAAGCGCATTTTCGATTGTATCCACTACAATTGCTTTACTATTTAACAGCGCGGCCCTGGCAATATCTGCACGAGGTAATGTTGCCAATTGATCGGATAAGCAACCGATTACCTTATCTACTATTGATTCTTCTGTAGTGACTAATAATACTTGACTATCGGCACCATGTTCAGCCTGACTTAACAAATCGGCAGCAATAAATTCCGGTATAGCCGTATTATCAGCCAATACACAAACTTCGCTAGGTCCGGCCGGCATATCAATGGCTACGCCATATTGTTGCACTAGTTGTTTGGCGAGTGTTACATATTGGTTACCCGGTCCGAAAATTTTGTAAACGGCCGGGATCGTGGATGTTCCAAAAGCCATAGCCGCTATTGCCTGTACGCCACCAATCGTATATACTTTGCGAATACCAACAGTAAGTGCAGCAAAGGCAATAGCCGGATTTACAGTTCCATTTTGATCAGGCGGTGTGCATAGCACAATTTCTTTACAACCTGCAATAGCTGCAGGAATCCCTAACATTAAAATAGTGGAGAACAGTGGTGCAGAGCCGCCCGGAATATATAACCCTACTTTATCTATGCCAACCGATTTACGCCAACAAATTACCCCCGGCATCGTTTCAATTTTTTCAACCGGTGAGCACTGCTTTTCATGAAAAAAACGAATATTATTGGCAGCTATCTCTATTGCCTGCTTTAAATTTTCAGGAACCTGCTTAGCCAAGTCTGCAAGCTCAGTTTCATCTAAATAGAACTTGTTTAGTACTACTTTATCAAATTGACTAGTAAAGCGTTTCAAAGCTATATCCCCTTCTTGCTTAACAGCATCCAACACATTCGAAACTGTTTGCAATAAATTGGTATGGTCTAAGCCCGGACGCGCTAATAAACTTCCCCATTCTTGTTTGGGTGGATTTATCCATTTTTTCATACAATCATTTTTTCAATAGGTACAACAAGAATACCTTCTGCACCTGCTTTTTTAAGTTGCTCAATCATATCCCAAAAATCATTTTCGTTGATTACACTATGCACACTGCTCCAACCCTGCTGTGCCAAAGGAAGTACTGTAGGGCTTTTCATACCCGGTAATAGTTGAATGATTTCATCCAGCTTATCATTTGGCGCATTCATCAGGATATATTTATTATTCTTTGCCTTTTTAACAGAATCTAATCGGAATAATATTTTTTGAATCAATGCTTCTTTATCTGCCCTTAGCTGTGTGTTTTTAACGAGAACTGCTTGAGATTGTAAAATCACTTCTACCTCTTTCAGTCCATTCATAAACAATGTAGAGCCACTACTTACCAGATCACAAATAACATCAGCTAAACCAATACCGGGGGCAATTTCAACGCTACCACTAATTTCATGAATTTCAGCATCGATACCCTTTTCTCTTAAAAACTTACCTACAATTACCGGGTAACTGGTTGCAATTTTTTTCTGGCTTAAAAAACTACTATCGGAATACTGCTCACTTTTTTTAACGGCTATACTTAATCGGCATTTACCAAAGCCGAGTTTTTCAACAATAGTTATCTTTTTATTTTTTTCATATACTACATTTTCTCCCACAAATCCAATATCAGCAACCCCATCTTCAACATATTGCGGAATATCATCATCTCTTAAGAAAAAAACTTCTAATGGAAAATTCAGCGCATCGGCTTTCAGCTTATTTACGCCGTTTGATATCTCAATACCACATTCTTTTAAAAGGCGAATAGAGTCTTCATATAACCGGCCGCTTTTTTGGATGGCTAATTTTAGCTTTAGATCGTTGTTATTCATTGTTTTTTGTTTAAAACAAAAAGGCTTACCATTTGGTAAGCCCTTGCTGTATGATTTAATTACACACCAATGCCTACCCTATAGGTAAGAAATGATGATGTGTATGTATATTTTTGTTCATTGCGTGGCAAAATTACTACCTGCTTCAGATATCAGCAAATTTTTTTCACCCATTCATCCTTTAAGCACTTTTATCGTTGTTTTTCTACTTAATTTTCATTTTCAATGAAAACGATAGCTAGTCTGCTCATACTGTTTATGATTACCCGTGGCATATATGCCCAGCCATTCAACAAATTGGTATGGTCAGATGAATTTAATTATAACGGACTACCCGACTCCGGCAAATGGAATTATGATGTAGGCGGACATGGGTGGGGAAATGCGGAACTACAATACTATACAAGTAAGAGGTTAAAAAATGCAAGAGTAACACATGGTGTATTGATCATCGAAGCTTTTAAAGAAAAGATAGAAGGTAAGGACTATAGCTCTGCCCGATTAGTTACAAAAGGTAAAGGAGATTGGACTTATGGAAGAATAGAAATTCGAGCTAAAATTCCACAAGGAAGGGGTAGTTGGCCGGCAATTTGGATGTTAGGATCTACCACACCTTTACATTGGCCTGATGATGGAGAAATTGATATCATGGAGCATGTAGGCTTCGATCCCGGAAATATTCATTATTCCGTACATACAAAAGCCTATAATCATATTCAACACACCCAAAAAACTGATTCAAGTATTATAAAAGACTATGCTACGCAATTCCATGTGTACGGTTTACTTTGGGACAAAGAAAAGATCACTATTACAGTAGACCAAAAACCACAATTTACTTTTACGAATGAGCATAAAACCAATGCAGAATGGCCTTTTGATAAGGCCTTTCATTTGTTATTAAATGTAGCAGTAGGTGGTTTTTGGGGTGGACAAAAAGGGATAGATGATCGTATTTTTCCCATACGGATGGAAATAGATTATGTAAGAGTATATCAATAAATCATTTTTCATTTTTAAATAAACAAGAGCAACTATGATTCGCAGCACCAAAACCCTGTTATTGCTATTATTACTAGCAACTACACAGATCAAAGCGCAAGATGCCGTTTCTTATCAAACGCCACCCAAGGCGGTGGCAGATTTATTATTAGCCAAACCAACTCCTGGAGTGAGTGTTGATGGAAAAGCAACTTGGATGCTTTTGAGTGAAAGGAACTCTTACCCTACGGTTGAGGAATTAGGTCAACCTGAAATGCGTGTAGCGGGCTTGCGCTTAAACCCTAATAACTTTTCTTTAAGTAGGCAGAACTTCATTAACAATTTTATTCTAAAAAATATTAAAGAAGGAAAAGAATATCCGGTAACCGGCTTGCCTGCGAATCTTTTAGCAGGGGCAGTAAGTTGGAGTCCATCCGAAAATAAAATTGCTTTCACCCATACTACAGGGTCACAAGTAGATCTCTATGTGATAGATGTAGCCACTAAAAAAGCAACTAAGATTAATAAACGTGCGGTTAATGCGATACTTGGTCAATCATATACTTGGGTAGATGATAATACCATTTTGTATAAGGCCACCACACAACCTGCTTCCGCAGCTCCCAAAAAACCAATCACACCAAAAGGACCCACTGTTCAGCAGAACCTTGGCAAAGCTGCCCCCAGCCCTACTTTCCAGGATTTAATTAAAAGTCCTTATGATGAGCAAGTCTTTGAGTTTTATGCTACAGCACAATTGGTTCAAAATAGAAATGGGATTGAAACAGCTATTGGCAAGCCTTCCATTTTAAGTAGTTTCACATTATCGCCCGATAAAAAATATATGTTACAGCGAGTGATACAAAAGCCATTCTCTTATTTAGTAACAGCCAATG
>JAIEQT010000479.1 GCA_019747455.1 Chitinophagaceae bacterium
ATGGTAAATACGGCACAAAAAATAAATCGATGGAAGTGATTATCTAATAATTTTCTTTTTGAAGCCGTATCTGTATCTTTTACTGGGTATCCTAAATTTGATAAGCCTTTCTTGATATCTTGTAGTGGGGTATCTGTGGGTATGGTAAAACTGGCATCACCCCCTAAAAAATTTACTTTTACATCATGTAAGCCTTTATCTTTCAGAAAACGTTCTACCGTTAGTGCACAGTTGGTACAGCTCATACCCGTAATTTCCAAATTCACTTTTTCCATAAAATCCTTTGTACAAAATTACAAAAGGCTTCGTCTATCAATTTTCGAGTTAAGGATATTATATCATTATGATAGAATTATCTTTGACGCATGGATGCAATTTTTGGACTGGCACAAACCGAGGCTGTGGCTGCGGCACTCTGGAAAGAGGTAGGAAGCAAGAAAATATGGGCTTTTGATGCCCCTATGGGTGCCGGTAAAACAACCTTTATACATGCGCTATGTGGTTATTTGGGCGTTGAAGCAACCGTTTCTAGTCCTACTTACGCAATTGTAAACGAATATGCAGCTAACAAAATACCCCTCATTTATCATATGGATTGGTATCGACTTAAAGATGAACAGGAGGCTTTGGATGCCGGTATTGAAGATATTTTAAATAGCGGTAACCATTGTTTTATAGAGTGGCCCGAAAGGGCTTCGCAACTACTTCCGGAAAGCACCCTATACCTTGGTATTGAAATATTAGACGAGCAAACCCGTAGAATATTTACGAAATAAGTAACTTCAAGTTTCAACCTACAATATGGCCACCTCAAAACCCAGTATCAGTCCGTCTTTATTATACGAAACCTTGGAAGAAACACTCGATGTAAAAGCGGAAGGAGCAAAACTGCATATCGGTATTCCAAAGGAAATTGCTTTTCAGGAGAACCGAATTGCGCTAACTCCCGATTCGGTGGGCGTATTGGTTGCTAACGGTCATCAAGTAACCGTTGAGCAT
The DNA here is from genome assembly GCA_019747455.1 of Chitinophagaceae bacterium. Classification (GTDB taxonomy): domain Bacteria; phylum Bacteroidota; class Bacteroidia; order Chitinophagales; family Chitinophagaceae; genus Sediminibacterium. Next base: position 1,000 of record JAIEQT010000479.1, read on the forward strand.
AAAGCCGGAGAAGGGAGCCATTATAGAGATAAGGAATATGCAGAAGCGGGGGCTAATATCGTATATGATAGAGAAGCTATTTTCAAATGCCCTATTCTTGTGAAAAGTGCCCCTCCTGTTGAGGAAGATATGCCGTTGCTGCAACTCAATCAAACCATTATTTCCCCCATTCACCTTTCCGCTTTAAAAAAGGAATACATAGAGAAGATGATGGAGAAGCGGATAACTGCTTTGAGTTTTGAAAATTTTAAAGATGCGAGTGCTACCTATCCTATTGTTCGAAGTATGAGTGAAATTGCAGGTAGCGCAGTAATGCTTATTGCCGGGCAATACCTTAGCAGTTTTAATAATGGTAAAGGTGTTTTGCTAGGAGGTATTAGTGGTGTACCCCCAACAAAAGTGGTAATTATTGGAGCGGGTATTGTAGGGGAGTTTGCAACGCGTAACGCATTAGCATTGGGTGCTTCCGTAAAAGTTTTTGATAATAATGTATATCGACTAAAGCAGCTTCAGAATAATTTGGGGCAGCGTATATGGACAAGTGTATTGGAGCCGCGGATGTTGGCCAAACAATTAAAAACCTGTGAAGTAGCGGTAGGTGCATTGAGTAATGAATTCGGAAGGGCACCGGTAGTTGTTACAGAAGAAATGGTAGCTGCCATGCGCCCTGGTAGTATTATTATTGATGTGGCCATAGATAGAGGAGGATGCTTTGAAACAAGTGAGCTCACTTCTTATGAGCATCCAACTTTTGTGAAGCATGATGTGATACATTATTGTGTACCCAATATCCCAAGTGGTTTTGCCAGAACGGCCAGTCAGGCTATTTCTAATGTTCTGATGCCTTTATTAAATGAGATTAGCGACGAAGGCGGATTGGAAGAAATGGTATGGCATAACTTTAATTTACGAGAAGGTATCTATCTGTTCAAAGGGTCTCTGACGGATTTTTATATTAGCCAGAAATTTGATTTAAAGTATACCGATTTGAATTTGTTGATTGCCAGTAGGAGGTAAGGAACGTGTCTGTTGAGAAGTTATGTTCACTTATAGTCAGATAGATTAATGCGATCGTTACAAAAACCAATCTCTGCCTCCTCATTACTACAAACGATCACTATTTTATGAGCAGTATGGTGCTCAATCATTTGATTGTAAACTGCATACCCTTCTTTGTCTAAATTGGTACAAGGCTCATCTAATAATAAAATAGGTGTATCAGAAAAAATGGCTTGAGCGAGTTTTAATCGCTGCTTCATACCACTGCTATAGTAGCGAATTTGTTTGGTAGCTGCGGATATTAAATTCACTTCTGCTAAAATATCCGGAATACGATATGAATGAGTTAGCGATTTAAATTGAAAATGAAACTGAAGGAATTCTTCCCCGGTCATTTCTTCAATTAATTCCAAGTTGGGAGCGCAAATAGAAATAGCGCTATAAACATTATCCTTATTATACTGTTGCCAATCAATGCTTCCTTCATGTAAGGAATAACTGCCGGCTATACATTGTAGTAAGGTACTTTTACCGGATCCGTTAGATCCTGTGATAGCGTATGCTTTACCCGATTCAAAAGAATAGTTGAGTTGGCGAAAGATCCAATCGCGATTAAATCTTTTACCGGCATTTTGCAGTGTGATCTGCATCTTACTCATCGTCTGTTGAACCCTTGGTAAAACGTTTGATAATGCCCCTGCCGCTTTCCCGAATAAATGTTACAATTTCATCGCGCTCATCGGTGGCGGATAATTCTTCCTCAATAAATTCGAGCGATTGCGTTGTATTAAATCCCTTGTTATAAATAGTACGATATACGTCGAGTATATTATTTATTTGTCCGATTGTAAAACCTCTTCTTTTTAAACCTACGCTATTCACTCCTCCATAACTCAAGGGGTTACGTACTGCTTTTATGTATGGTGGAACGTCTTTACTCACCAGGCTTCCGCCTGCGATAAAAGTATGCTGACCAATATGTACAAATTGGTGGATCGCACTAACACCACCAACTATGGCCCAATCACCCATTACAACGTGTCCGGCAACTTGTACACTGTTACTCATGATACAATGATTACCAATTATACAATCGTGTGCAATATGGCTATACGCCATAATCAGGCAATGATTACCAATTTTAGTTTTACCTCTGTCATCAGTACCTCTATTGATAGTAACAAACTCCCGAATGGTAACATGATCACCAATTTCGGCGGTCGTTTTTTCTCCTGCAAATTTTAGATCTTGTGGAATGGCCCCTAATACTGCTCCCGGAAACACTCTGCAATTTTTTCCGATACGGGTTCCGTCCATGATGGTTACATTACTCCCAATCCAAGTGCCTTCTCCTATGTGCACGTCTCCGTGAATAACAGTAAACGGATCAATTTTTACGTTAGGTGCAATACGTGCATTGGGGTCTATGTATGTGTAAGGATGGGTCATTATTCAGTTTTATACAATCTCTAAATTAATATTTTTGTGGTATTAGGTTCCAGCCCTACGAACTACCTGAGCCACTAAATCGCCTTCAGTAGCCACTTTACCCCCCACATATACGGTTCCTCTCATTTCGCAAATACCCCGACGAATAGGACTTAAGAACTCCATTTTCAAAACCATCGTATCACCCGGACGAACCATTTGCTTGAATTTACAGTTATCAATTTTCAAGAAATAAGTATCGTATTGCCCTTCGGGCATGGAGTTAATACAAAGAATACCACCGGTTTGAGCCAATGCCTCAATTTGCAAAACCCCCGGCATTACCGGATTCCCCGGAAAATGTCCTTGGAAAAACCACTCGTTAAATGTTACATTCTTAATACCAACGATATGCGTATCGGTTAGTTCAATAATCTTATCAACTAACAAAAACGGATGACGATGAGGAAGCGTTTTTTCAATTTTCTCTAAAGAAAAAACAGGCGGCATGGTAGGATCGTAAACGGGTACATTCTTAACATGCTTATTCTTTTTGATATATTGTTTTATCTTTTTTGCAAACTCAACATTGGAGCTATGCCCCGGACGATTAGCGATTATTCTTGCTTTGATCGGATAACCTATTAAAGCTAAATCACCAACTACATCTAATAGTTTATGTCTTGCCGGTTCATTGGGAAAACGCAGCTCCAGATTATTCAAATATCCTTCGCTTTTTACTTCAATTTTATCTCTCTTGAATACTTTTGCCAATCTTGTCATCTCTGCATCTGTAACTGGTTTGTCAACCACTACAATGGCATTATTAATATCTCCCCCCTTTATCAAATCGTTATCCAGTAACATTTCTAGCTCATGTAAAAAACAAAATGTGCGACAGGGAGCAATTTCTGTTTTGAAATCCTTGATTGTTTTTAAACCGGCATGTTGGGTACCTAAAACCGGACTATTAAAATCTATCAAAGTAGTAATTTGGTAGTCCATAGAAGGTAACGCCACCATTTCTACCCGCTTGCCATCATCATAGTGATAGATATTTTCATCCAGGCTATACCATGCTTTTGTGGCTTCTTGCTCTAATACACCCGTTTCTTCGATCAAGGCTATAAAAGGGGCCGAACTGCCATCCATAATAGGAATTTCAGGCCCATTAAGCTCGATAAGTACATTGTCAACACCCATGCCCACAAGTGCGGCAAGTACATGTTCTACAGTGCTTACTTTGGCATCACCAACTTGTAAGGTGGTTCCTCTACTGGTGTCAGTTACCAAATCACAATCGGCTTTAATTACCGGTTGCGTAGGTAGGTCTATTCTTTGGAATTGTATCCCAAAACCCGGATTAGCAGGTTTTAAAGTCATATCCACCAAAATACCTGTATGTAAACCAGTTCCAATAATGCTTATAGGCTTACTTAAGGTATGCTGTTTATCTGGGTTAAAATGAATATCCATGCGATTGAACTTGAGCTAGGGGCAAAAATACAGCAAACACCGGTTTTTGCACCTTAAAATCACTCATTTACTCGTTTGGAAAGCAGTTCTTGGACCATTTTTTCTAATTCTTTGACCCTTTTTTCGAGTTCAGGAAGGTTTTTGGCCAAAACCTGGCTTCTTCTGGAATCATGAATATTTAGGGCGGGTGTGCCACTCAAGACCGCATTTTTATTTTTAACGGGCTTGGTTACCCCGCTTTGTCCGGTTACTTTCGTGCCATCAGCTATAGAAATATGTCCGGCAACACCTACTTGTCCGCCAATCATAACATTAGATCCTATCTTGGTGCTACCACTGATGCCGGTTTGGGCTGCAATAACAGTATCTATACCAATATCAACATTATGCGCAACTTGAACCAAATTATCTAGCTTAACCCCTTTTCTAATAAAAGTAGATCCCATGGTAGCTCTGTCGATAGTAGTATTGGCACCGATTTCAACATAATCTTCCACTATTACATTTCCTAATTGTGGTACTTTTTTATAACTACCATCTGCTTGAGGTGCAAAACCAAAACCATCGCTACCTACTACGGTACCTGCATGGATGGTTACATGATCTCCGATAATACAGTCATGATAAATCTTTACGCCTGCGTGAATGATGGTATTATTCCCCACTTTCACGCGTTCACCTAAGAAAGCACCTGCATGGATTTTACTGTTGTCGCCTATGGTAGTTTCATTACCGAGGTAAGCAAAAGCGCCTACAAATACCCCCTTTCCAATTGATGCGGTTTTAGCAATGTAGCTTGGTTCCTGAACACCCGTAAGCTCCTGAGCAGCTAATTCCTGATACTTTGTCATTAAAGTAGCAAAAGCAGTGTAAGCATCCGGTACCCTAATTAAAACTGCATTCACAGGCGATTTCAACGTTAGGCTTTCATTGATAATAATAATAGAGGCTTGGGTAGTATATAGGAATTCCTCATATTTAGGATTGGCTAAAAAAGAAAGCTGCCCAGCTACCGCCTCCTAAATTTTAACAAAAGAATGTACAGCCCAATTGGC
>JAIEQT010000286.1 GCA_019747455.1 Chitinophagaceae bacterium
ACATGTATACAAAGGGCTTTTATACGAATGACCTGGTTTCCGGACGAATGATTAAAGCTTTTCATGAAAAAGAAGAACCCAGCGAAAGTTTGAAACTATCTGAAAAAGAACTGCAATTCTTACAACTCTGTGCCAGTGAATTAAGTTATAAGGAAATGGCAGATAGTTTAGGTATCGCCGTAAGAAGTGTAGATAATTATAGCAGAAGTTTATTCGAAAAAACAGGCGCTAAAACCAGGGTGGGACTTGTACTTTGGGCTATCAAAAATAAACTTATAAAAGCTCCTTACATTATTCTTCCACATATATTCTTTTTACCCTGGCACTAATACCGGTCATGATTTCGTAAGGAATGGTACCACATTTATGAGCCAACTCACGAACCAGAATATGGGGGCCCATTACCTCTACGATATCTCCTGCTGCAACAGCAGGTAAATCAGTAACATCTAACATAGTCATATCCATACATATATTACCCACAACAGGGGCATACCCGGTTTCTAACTTCATCACCCCAACCCCATTCCCCAATTTTCTACTATAACCATCTGCATAGCCAATACGCACTGTTGCAATTTTGCTATCACGGGCTAGTACACCTGCTCTGCCATACCCAACTGTATCTTCCGCTTTTACTGTTCTTACTTGAGCGATGGTAGTTTTTAAAGTGGCAACAGGCTCTGTATGCAATAGCTGCGCACTGGCATCAGCACCATATAAACCAATACCCAAACGAACCATTGAACATTGTGCCTTAGGATGTCTTAGTATGGCTGCTGTATTGGCTATATGTGTAATACAATCGTATCCTATAGCTTTTTTAATTTTTTGATAACCAGCTTCGAAAAGAGCTAACTGATATTGTGTAAAATCATCATATGCTTCCGATTCACTGGCAACAAGATGACTAAAAACAGAACGTATCACAAAGGGTGCCCCTATTAAAAAACTCGCCATATCATCTATCTCATTACTATCAAAACCCAACCTATTCATTCCTGTATTTAATTTCAAATGAATGGGATAATGTGCAATACCTGCCTGTTTAAGGTAATGAGCAAAAGACCTCGCTATCTCCATCGAAAAAATTTCCGGTTCTAATTGGTTATGAATAATAGTATGAAAAGACCCTTCATCGGCACTCATTACCATAATGGGCAATTTGATTCCCGCTCTTCTCAAGGCAACGCCTTCATCGGCATAAGCAACAGCCAGGTAGTCGACCCCCTGCTGCTCTAGCTTTCTGGCTATTTCCGCATCACCTGCCCCATACCCAAACGCCTTTACCATAACCATCATCTTAATACCAGGCTTTAGTATTTGCTGATATTTTTTAAGATTGCGCACCATCGCTGATAAATTGATTTCCATTACCGTTTGATGCACTTGTTGCTCTAGCCAATGTGCAATTTGCTCTAAAGCAAATACACGCGCGCCCTTCACTAAAATATACTCATTATTAAACTCCTTATGATATACTTCCGATAAAAACTGAGTGGCATTGTCAACATGTTGTATCGTGAGTTTATTGGTATTACCTAACTGCCCAAGAAAGTTTCCCCATTGTTTACCAATGGCGAATAATCGATGAATACCATTACTTACCAACAAATCAGTCACTGTACCATATAAGCTATTATTATCTATACCCGACTGCAAAATATCAGAAAGAATTACCGTAGTTTTTTGATTTCCAGCCTGCGTTTTTAAAAAATTCAAAGCTAAGCGTAGAGATACCAAATCGTTGCTATAACTATCATTAATTACAAAAGACTGATTGATAGCTTTGCGTAACTGCATCCTCATTTCTACAGGAGTCAGTTGTAACACACGTTCTTGAATAGTGTACCAACTGTATTTTAACGAAAGCATCAAAGCCACACAACTTACAATATTGGTGATAGAAACCTCATCTTCAAAGGGAACTAATAGCTGGTAAAAGATTTCTTTATAACCGAATAGAACCTGGGCTCCTATGTCGTGCTTTTCAACAGCCCCTATTACAATATCATCAGGTACGTTTATAAGTAAGTTTACATTGTCAAAAAGCCTGAATTTCTCCCGCTTTTTCTCATCTCTATTGTTAAACCCTTCATCATGTGCAGCTCCGATATTGGTAAAAATACCAATGGTAGGATCGATAATAGGTACTAACTGCTGCATTTCGTTACGTGTAGAAATACCGGCTTCAAAAATGCCTAGTGTATGTTGTTTATCAATTTGCCAAACACTTAAGGGTACCCCAATTTCAGAGTTATAACTACCCGGACTCCTTACAATATTATACTCTTGTTGTAATAATTGATACAGCCATTCCTTTACCATCGTTTTGCCATTACTACCGGTAATGGCAATAATCGGAATGGTAAATTGTTTACGATGATATGCTGCCAACTGTTGTAAAGCCTTTACAGTATCGTGTACATAAAGAAAAATGGCATCAGGAAAATCATTTGTATCAAAACTTTGATCTAATACAAATGCACGAACGCCTTTTTCATATAAAGACGCAATAAACTGTGAGCCATTTCTTCTCAATCCGCCGATAGCAAAAAAAAGTGTTTGCTCGGGAAAAATAACTTTACGACTATCTGTTTCCAGATAGCGAATAGTGCGCTCACCACCTTCTATAAGTGGTATACCAAATAGGGTTGATATGGATTGAAGGGAGTACGTCATGTTTATATAGAGCCATCTTCTATATCTGCCGGTGTCCCTTTCTTTTTAGCAACCATAGAATATAAGATTGAGCCTGTTATACATAATACAATTACGCCCAAAGAAATAGCCACCTGTGTTGGTTTTTCTATCCATTGGCTAATATAGTGTTCACCAAGCATTTTTACGCCAATAAATACTAACACAATAGCTATACCCTGCTGTAAATAATCGAATTTAGAAACAGCACCGCGCAATAAAAAGAAAAGAGATCGCAAACCAAGAACGGCAAAAATATTTGAGGTATAAATAATAAGCGGATCTTTTGAAATACCCATCACAGCCGGAATAGAGTCTAATGCAAAAACCAGATCAACAGCTGCTAAAATTACAACTACTACAAATAGACTGGTGTACAGAGGTTTGCCATTTTCTCTGAGGATATATTTTCCACCCCCATCATGATCTACCAGTGGTAAAAATTTTTGTAAGAATGTATATACTTTAGATTCTTTAGGATTAAATGGTTTATCTCCATCAGCGGTAAACATATTATATCCGGTGTATACTAAAAAAGCACCGAATAATAATAATAGCCATTCAAATCGAGCTACCAATGCAACTCCTATCGTAATAAAAATAATTCTGAAAATAATAGCCATCAGGATTCCCACCAATAATACACGCGGATAGTATTTTTCTTTTACCCCGAATGCGCTAAAGATGAGAATAAAAACAAAAATATTATCAATACTCAAACTCCATTCCATCAGGTAAGCACTCAGAAACTCCAACGGTAACTGGGTTTTACCAACCTGGATAGTACCTACACTTTCTTCCGCAGCCAATGCCGGCCCTTCAATCCATATGAAAATAAAAAAAGCTACTGCCAGCATTACCCAAAAAAAGGTTTGCCAAAGCGCTTGCTTAATAGTGATGGTTGTGTTTTTTTTACTGAGCAACCCTAAATCAAGTACTAGTGCTATAACTAACACAATACCAAAAACCAAATAAACTATTTCATGTGTATTCATAGCCTAGTTAATACCGAATTGTTTTTTTCGATATTGTTGAAATAACCATCCACTCGCTATTATTAATAGAACCGGTAATAGCGTATTCAATAATTGCCAAATAGTTTTTTGCTCAGCCAATTTTTGTTTATCGAGCAAGCGAAGTACTACTGTTTTATTTCTACTCTCAAATAAATTGGTTGATGTAGAAAGATAATCAATACTATTCAAAAAAAACTCTCGATTCCCGAATCGGTAATCTTCCAATGGTATGGTACCCATAGGAAGAGGGCCGGTAGTATTACTAATTTGATTCGTAACAATATCTGCATCTGCCACAATAATTTGCTTACCCACTCTTTCCGCATCTGCCAGAAATGCTTTACCCGTTTTTTGTTGAATAGAATCCAGTGTGGCTTTTGATAATCGATTGCTAAACAAGGAATGGAATTTTCCTTCAAGCATTACAGAAACTGGCACATAACTACGATTGAATTGCATCAAATCAGCTTCGCTTTGTACACTATTAAGTGAAACGATTGCCGGAGAAGCTATACTTCTGCTATTAGTATCGGAAGCCAGCAAGATCGTTTTCCGGATACCGGCTGCAGCTACAGTATCTATACTGGAAGGAAACAAGGGCAATACCCGATCAATATTTTGAGAGATAGGATTAGGTGTTCTGGAAGAAAGAAACGGATAGTAAGGCCAGGGCATCCGTTGCATTCGAACACTACCATCGGGGTTCTTACCCACAACTAATGGAATTTTAGAACAATGTAAGTCCTGTAATAAATCGCTATTAATACGCACCCCATATTTGAATAAGATTTCGTCGAGGTTCAGCCCCCTATCGAATGCCGTGTATTGATTAATATTAGGTCTTTTTAAACTATCGAGCTCTGCGTATAATTTATCAACGCACCAGAAAATATTCCCTCCATGCATTACATATTGATCGAGCCTTACCAGATCTTCTTCTGTAAACGCAATAGTAGGTTTTACAATAATCAGGGTTTGAATTTGTGATGCATCAGGATATCCTCTTTTCAAATCAAAAATGCCTAGGCGATAATCGTTCCGTAAACTTTGTCCTAAATCATTAACAGTTAGATCAATAGGTTCCCCATTTCCAACGAGGTAGGCAACTGTAGGAATATTTTTTCGGGTAAGTTTATCAATAGCAACGGCTAATTTATTTTCGAGCAAGGCTTCTGCAGCATTTCTTGTAGCTTCTACATCTTCCCTTGGCTCATCGGTAATAATATTAAACTGCTTGTATACTTTTTTACTGCTGCGCAAATCTACTGCAACCGGTAATTGATTAGGATGAAAATAAACCAGCGCCGTGGGTATAATAAGCTGTGAAACAGTTGTATTTCCTGCCTCTTCGGCGGTAACAGATCTTTCAAATACTACGCCTAAACGCGCTAAACTATCATATAGTTGTGCTTTTAGCGAGTCGTTTACGATATCTGCCCCCGGCTCTTTAAAACTCACTTGTATGGGTGCGTAGTTTTTAAAAGCAGCCAACATATTTTCGGTAGCAATAGCTAATTTTTTATAATCGGCAGGAAGTTTACCTGCTAAAAAAACCTCTACGCGAATAGTACTATCTACATTATTTAATAATTGAATAGTGGATTTACTAAGGGTAAATCTTTTTTCTTGTGTAAGATCTATTTGAAAACGAAAATAAGCACTTCCAAACACCGCTATCAGTAATAGAAGAATGGCTGTAAAAAAACGATATTTTATCTGTTGCAGTTTATGGATAGTAAGATAAATACAAAAGAAGCTGATAGCTAAAAAGTAAACTATATCAGTGGCACTAATAACCCCTCTGCTCATATTAGCGGTATGATATTGTATTCCGAAAAGTTGGATATAATAATCTGCCCCATCTGCTAAAAAAGGCAATTTACTTATAGTATTAAAACCGCTATGTGCAGTTAAACATAAAAAGGCTCCCATTACAAAAGCAGCCATATTATTTTTAGTGAGTGCACTTGCTAATAAAGATATGGCCGCATATACGGCAGCTAGCAAAAATAAACTACAATAACTACCTATGGTGGCACCGATATCTATACCACCCGTAATACTCAGGGCTTGTATAGAAAATGCATAGATGATAGTAGGCAATAGCGTAAAAACACTAATACCTAATACACCTAAATATTTACCGATTACAATAGCCGTTTTACTAATGGGCAGGGTAAACAAGGTCTCCAACGTTCCCTGTTTTTGCTCGTCGGCGATACTTCGCATGCTAATAGCAGGAATAAGAAAAACCAATAACCAGGGCATTAGATTAAA
>JAIEQT010000428.1 GCA_019747455.1 Chitinophagaceae bacterium
GGTGATGAAATTTTCGGCAGACATGCCCTCTTGTCTCGGGGGTGAAGATAAAAGGATAAACGTAGTATAGAGCCCCCATCCGCCTCAGGCGGATGGGGACCAGGGTCGACCACTGAACTTTGTGCTACAGCTAACTTCTTCGTGGAGGTTCGATCCCTCCCCCTACAGCAATACATGTAAAAACGCCTTGTAATATAGTTACAAGGCGTTTTTACATGTAAGCATAAAGTTTAATGAAATCAGCCAGATCATGCATATTCCGCTTGAATGATCGCTTCTGAAAATCTTTCCATTTCTTCTAATTGCGGACTGCATTGTAATAAAATGAAATCGACACCTATTTTTTCGAATGCTCCAATCCGATCTAGTACTTGTTGATCCGTTCCAATTAAACCTGTTCTGAGTCCGCGATTACTTACAGAATAATCTTCTAAAGAAACTTTTTGTTCTAGTTGTGTTCCGTTGAGCCATTGTTGATAATTCTCGTATCCCGGAGATCCAGGTTTTATATTGGTTATTCTTTCCAGTTCTCTGTTCACTTCGAGTTCTGTTGACCGGATAATACTGTAAGCGGCAACACCAAATTTCATAGGTGGTAACCCTTTTCTATCTCTTCTTTCTGATAAATCCTTTATTCTTCTGGCAATTATTTCGGGATCATCTCCATGCATAACATAGCCGTCGCAAGTAGATGAAATAAGATCTTTGGCTTTCTCGCTCTCGCCACCTGCATAAATAAAAGGTCTCGGATTTGACAACGGCTTCGGTTGTAAAACATTATCCTTTACGGTATAATATTTCCCCGAAAAGCCGAAATGATCTTTTTGCCATACACCGTTTACTACCGATAGCCACTCCTCTGTTCTCGCATATCTATCATCGTGTTGCTCAAACTGAACACCATATTTTTCTGCCTCATCTTTCCACCAACTACTCACCACATTTAAGGACAGTCGGCCGTTACTGATATGATCAATATTTGCGGCTGTTTTGGCTAATAGCGCAGGGCTGTGGAAAGTAGGCCGCACAGCAACCATTAGTTCAATACTGTTTGTAACGGCAGCCAATGCAGCTGCTGTACTCCAGGCATCTACACTTGGTGCATGTATGCCTTTTATATCGTTTAAATTTAATTCGGCAATTAAGGCAACACTATAGCCGAGGTCTTCACTTCTAATCGTGAGCTTTTTAAGATACTCCCAGTTAGCATACATATTCTCATCTTCAACATTTCGTAGCCAACCCCCAAAAACCGGTAACCAATATCCAAATTTCATAGTATGTTTTTAAAATGTGTGTGCAACTTGAGAAGCTTCTTTAGCGTAAATCTTGTCTTCAATAAAATCCACTAATTTTTCATGTGGATTAAAGCCAATAACATTTACCGCATCTGCAACGAAATTGGAGAGTGCATTTACATCATAGTACAGGATCTCACCATCACGATCATCGATGATATATTCAATACCCCCCACATCAATACCGGCTGATTGAACAATTTTTTCAACGGCATGAATAACTTCTGCAGGTGGATGATAGGCTTCCACTTTCAGTCCGGTTTTTGGTGCATCTAGTGCACATGCATTTCGTACCAATTCTTTGCCATCTGTTGTTTGACATATATCGGCAGGACAAAGATTGAACGACTCGCCCGACGTGTATACTTTGATAGCATAGAGGTATTTACCTCCCAAGGTTTCTACCCTTGTAATATATCCGCCTCTTGCCGGAATATATTCTTGAACCAGCGCTGTATGATCAATACCAAAATCAATCTGGTTTTGTAGAATATTTTCCGATAAGCTAGATTCCGAATTATATTTTACTATCCCCGCACCACTGCCACCAATATTCGCTTTTACAACAATGGGGAATCTTAATCCATGGGAGGCTCGTATCAATTGGCTACTATGATTTACCACTTTGGCTTTTGGGTATTTAAAACCAAGTTTTTGGATAAGCGATAGTTGGTTTGCTTTGGATGTTTCGTATTGAAATGCTTTGTAACCATTGATAGTTGGCACCCCGTTATCTTCTAAAAATTTCAGATATGATTGCGTATAAAAAATTCCTTGTGTACCATTTCTTAAATATGCCGAAGGACTCATTCTATTGAAAACAAGACTATATTTTCTGGTACTATCGGTAATATCAAACTGATGGTTTATGGCATCAATTTTTTCAAACGGTACTCCTCTTTTTTCCAGTTCTGTAAAGAGGGGTTTAAACCAATCTGGATGCTCATAGTAAATAGCTATCGGTAACATATCTTTTTTAGACAAAATTATATAATTCTACTAAATTAGTAGACTTTTATTTTTTTGCTGCTTTTTTTGTTTTATTTTTGTCTACTAATTTAGTAGAGTATATTGTTTTACAAAAAGATTGATATGTATAAAAAAAGTGTACTGATATTGCTTCTTGGCATGTATGGTATGGTTTCTGTAAAGGGGCAAACAGCCACTGCGCAGCTAATTGGTAACTGGCGTGGTGTTTTTTCAATAAAACCCGGTGTTGAGGTTCCATTCAATTTTATTATACGTGAAGTAGGATCTACACTAAAAGGATTTCTGGTGAATGGAGAGGAGCAATTTCCTACCGGTGATCTTCGTGTTATTGGAGATTCTGTTTTTATTCCGTTGCCATTATTTGATAACGAACTTGTTTTTAGTTTAAAAGATAATCCTTTACAAGGATTTCTTAGAAGGCAGGATTTACGCGGGAATATAACACCTGTTCAGGCTAAGAAAGGCATGTTATATCGTTTTAATGAAGCGTCTTCTTCGCCGGGGGCAGATATTAGTGGAACTTATGATGTAGTTTTTCAAAATGCAAATGGTAAAGCAGAGAAAGCTGTTGGAATTTTTAAACAAACCCGGGGAATTGTTACAGCAACATTTCTACGTATTACCGGCGATTCAAGATTTTTGGAGGGTATTATTGAAGATGATATAATAAGATTATCTTCTTTTATCGGATCATCACCGGCACTATATATTGGGAAGGTTGATAAAAACGGAAGTATTACAGGGGAAAATATCAGTGCTAGATCTTCCATTCCTTTTACAGCTGTACGTAATACTAATGCAGCCTTACCGGATGCATATAGTTTAACAAAATTGAAAGAGGGTAATGATCGGCTATCTTTTCATTTTAAGGATGCTGATGGTAAGATCGTTAGTACAGACGATGCAAAATTTAAAGGGAAACCATTGATCATCACAATAGGGGGTACTTGGTGCCCTAACTGTATGGATGAAGCTACTTTTTTGGCACCCTGGTACAAGGCAAATCGCAACAGAGGCATTGAAGTGATTGGATTGCAATATGAGCGCCAAACAGATAGTGCCTTTGTTAGAAAGGCATTCGACAGATTTCGTAAATACTATGGTATAGAATATACGCTAGCATTAGGTGGTATTGCTGATAAACAGGTTGTGGTAGAGTCTTTGCCGCAACTAGATACATTTCTTTCTTTCCCAACCACCTTATTTATAGATAGAAGTGGTAAAGTAAAAAAGATACATACGGGCTTTTCCGGCCCTGCTACAGGGCAGCATTATACTAACTTCATCAAGGAGTTCAATGAGGAAGTAGATGCATTGCTGAAATAATACCTAGTCACGTGGCCGAGTGGATAGGCTGAGGTCTGCAAAACCTTCTACGATGGTTCGAATCCATCCGTGACGTCTTTATCATCAAAGATGCTTAAAAACTTTGCCATCCTTCATAACCCAACTTACTTGTTGCAGCGATTTGATATTTTCCAGTGGATTTATTTTTACAGCAATAATATCTGCGAAAGCACCCTCTTTAATCTCGCCAATTTTTCCTTCCATGTCTAATAATTCTGCGGCGGTAGTAGTGGCTGTACGGATAGCTTCAATAGGGCTCAATCCCCATTGTACGAAATATTCAAAATCTTTCGCTTGTGGCAAATTCCAGGCATAACCACCAATATCAGTTCCATAAGCTAGTTTAACACCGGCTTTTATTGCTTTTTTAAAAATATTGGGCATAGAAGCGCTGAAATATTTATTTATGGGGCTGCCCATTTTAGCTCTTCCTTCCGCTACATATTCATTCACAAAAATGGTAGGGCACCAAAACACATTTTTTGCTGCCATTAATTGCATACACTCATCATCCATACCACTTCCATGTTCTATAGTGCGGGCTCCTGCATTAATAGCTGCTATAATACCATCTCTGGTCATCGCATGGGCAGCTAATCTTTTTCTGCTTCTGATCGTTTCATCACCTATGGCATTTATTTCTTCCGTTGTAAAATTGGGTAATGCCCTATAATTTCCATTGTCTAATTTATAGTAACCCCTATCGGCATATATCTTAATCCAATCAGCCCCATGTTCTATTTGAGAGCGAACGGCTCTTCTTCCTTCATCGGCACCTGTGATTTCTTGCAAACCCTTTGGTAAGTTTATCTCCCAGGCATAATCTGATTTTTTTATGGGGTAATGTCCGGTTGTATTGATAGCTAAAGTAGATACGAGCATACGCGGACCTTCCATTTCACCTTTGTTGATAGCTTTTTTTAAATCCACATCAGCAAAACCGGCACCTTCTGTTCCTAAATCGCGAATAGTGGTAAAGCCATTCATTAGAGATTGGGTACAGCTTTTTACGGCCCGAATGGTTCTGTAAGGAATAGACTCTTTTAGTACCTGTACATCATAATCTTCACTTGTAATATCTCCTTGCAAAAGCACATGGGTATGGCAATCAATTAAGCCAGGTAATACATAATACCCTGTTAAATCAATGGTAGTATCGCCTTTAAGATTGGCGCCTATTTGTACTACTTTATTATCTCTGATTAAGATAGTTACACTTTTGGTGAAGTTTCCTGAACGAACATCTAATAAAGATCCGCATCGAATAGCAATGGTTTGTTGCGTGTACGCGTTAACTGCTAATAATAAAAAGATTCCCAGGCAAATTTTTTTCATGTGCGTTGTATTTGTATAATCAAGTTACTGAAAAAGCCAACACAATCATCTCCATTTCTAGAAGTTACATTTTTTGTGCTTAGCCTATTTAAACTATTTTCGCATCCATGGGTCAGAAAAAATTGGAAAGATTTGAAGCAATCAGGCAGTTCCCAAATGTATTTGAGTATCCCAACCATATGAAAGGGAGTTGGAACTCATTTTTTAACAACAATCATCCGATAACACTAGAGTTGGCTTGTGGAAAGGGAGAATATGCTGTAGGATTGGGTCGAATGTACCCCCAACGTAATTTTATTGGTATCGATGTAAAAGGTAATCGTATTTGGAGAGGCGCAAAAACTGCCCTGGATGAATCATTGCCTAATATCGCTTTTGTAAGATCCCATATTGATAAAGTGACCAACTATTTTAAGCATGAAGAAGTAGCCGAAATATGGATCACTTTCCCTGATCCTCAATTACGGGCCTCTCGTGCCAAAAAAAGACTTACGCATCCTCGTTTTCTTCGTCTTTATCAGCAGTTTTTAAAGACAAATGGTGTAATTCATCTCAAAACGGACAGTCCTGATTTATACAGGTTTACACAAGCCGTTATCAACTTATTTGATCTTGATTTGTTATTTGATTCAGACAACCTTTACGCTGAGGCGGATATTAAACCTGAATGGCTAATCAAAACCCATTATGAAGGTCTAGATATTGCCAAAAGTAATAGGATACATTTATTATCTTTTTTATTAAATAAAGAGTTACCAGTAGAAAAAGATATTACTTTAAAAAATTTATGTAGTGAGCAAGAATCTGATTGAGGGTGTTGATTTTTACTTTGATGAAAACGGCTATATGGTATTAACCGAAAAATACCATTTGGATAAAGGCCATTGCTGTGGGTATGGGTGCCGCCATTGTCCTTATGAATATGAATCAGTACCGGAGCCAAAGCGGTCGGAATTAGTTGAAAAGAAAGAGATTAGTCAGCAGACAATAGACAATAGACAATAGACAATGGTCAATGGTCAATGGTCAATGGTCATTATGAAGGTAATGAAATCGAAAAAACCAAATACTAAATT
>JAIEQT010000347.1 GCA_019747455.1 Chitinophagaceae bacterium
AGTACTATCGGCTGCCCAGTTAGCGCGCTGGAATCAAGCACAAACCGCTAAAGAACCGGTAGAGATTGCTACACTGCAAGAAGCTTCGGCCGCAGAAAAAACAAAAAGTACAGCTAAAAAAACCTGGGTATTTAAAGCGGATAATGTGCGTGATTTTGCCTGGACATCCAGCCGCCGATACATTTGGGATGCCATGCCCATTTATGTAGAAGGCAAGAAAGTAATGTGTATGAGTGGCTATCCTAAAGAAGCCTACGGTTTATACAGGAAATATTCTACCAAAGCCGTTGCGCATACGATCAAATCGTACTCTAAATTTTCCATTCCTTATCCCTATCCGGTAGCGCAAAGTATTGAGGCATCTAATGGTATGGAATATCCGATGATTTGTTTTAATAATGGAAGAACCAATAAAGACGGATCATATAGTGAGGCAACGAAAGTAGGTATGTTGGGTGTTATCATTCATGAAGTAGGGCATAACTTTTTCCCTATGATCGTGAATAGCGATGAACGCCAGTGGAGTTGGATGGATGAGGGTTTGAATACTTTTGTGCAATACCTTACCGAAGAATTATTCGATAATAAATATCCTTCTCGCAGAGGGCCAGCCTGGACGATCGCAGATTATATGCGTTTGCCAAAAGAACAGTTGGAGCCTATTATGACGAATAGTGAAAACATTATTCAGTTTGGTCCGAATGCTTATTCAAAACCGGCAACCGGTTTGAATATTTTGCGGGAGACTATTATGGGAAGAGAGTTATTTGATTTTTCATTCCGTGAGTATGCACGCAGATGGGCATTTAAGCATCCAACTCCTGCCGATTTATTTCGTACGATGGAAGATGCCAGTGGGGAAGATTTAGATTGGTTTTGGAGAGGCTGGTTCTATGGTATCGATCCATGTGATATTGCTATCGATACTGTGAAATACGCTGTTATGGATATCAATGCGGTTCCGGCTCCTGATAGAGCACCGGTGATGAGAGGCTTAGATAAGCCATTGTTCAGTGGTAATAATGCATTCGATGATATTTCCAAGATCAGGAACAGAGCCGATAAAAGTATTTTATTTTACACAGATGTAGATACTTCTTTACGTGATTTTTATTGGAGATATACACGCGGATTAGAACCATACGACTCTACTGTTAAATTCCCCGCCGCCGGATTCCCATCGCCCGAAGCCCTAACAGATGCTGAGAAAGCGAAGTATAAAGATTTGAATTTATATGAAGTAACTTTTGCTAATAAAGGGGGCTTAGTGATGCCTATTATTATTGAGTTTACCTATGAAGATGGTACCAAAGAAACAGAAAAAATACCTGCGCAAATATGGCGTAAAAATGAGAATAAAGTAACGAAGTTATTTGCTTCACTTAAAAAAGTAAAGTCTATTAAATTAGATCCTTTACGTGAAACTGCTGATATCAATGAGTCGAATAATAACTGGCCTTCGGGCACGGTAGAACCTAGCAAGTTCCAGCTCTTTAAAGCCAGAGCAGGAGCGGGTAGGGGTCAATCGAGCGGTATCAATCCCATGCAAAATAGTATGAAGAAAAATTAAAATTATTTTTCAATTTGTTAAATGATGCCGCCCATTCGGGCGGCATCATTATTTTTATACTATGAAAAAAAACCTGCTGTTGATTTTTGTATTATTCGGGTTATCGATCCATACTAATGCTAGTGTAGATACGATACTTGTGTATAGCAAGAAAATGAGTAAGCACATTAAAACTGTTGTCATTAACCCCGATAAGAACAAGAAACTGCCTGTTATTTATCTACTTCACGGGCATGGCGCCAATTACGCCCAATGGTTAAAAGATGCCCCGCAACTCGTGGAAAAAGCTACTGAAACAGGGTCTATTTTAGTAATGCCCGATGGAGGATATAATAGCTGGTACTTTGATAGTCCGATCGATTCCTCCGTTCGATATGAAGCTTTTATTACAAAAGAACTTATTCCCTTTATTGATTCTGCTTACGCCACAAAAGCTAATCGTAATTATAGAGCTATTACAGGATTAAGTATGGGTGGACATGGCGCTTTTTACTTAGCCTTTAAACATAAAGATCTTTTCGTAGCAGCCGGTAGTATTTGTGGCGGATTGGATATACGTCCATTTCCTAATAATTGGCAAATCAGTAAAGTGCTGGGTTCTATTGATACCAACAGCCGAAACTGGGAAAAAAATACAGTAATCAATATAATAGATTCTCTAAAGAATAATGAACTACAACTTATATTCGATTGTGGGTTCGATGATTTTTTTCTTCCTGTAAACAGAGCGGTGCATGAAAAACTAATGGCGGCCAAAATAAAGCACGATTACATTGAACGTTCCGGTACACATAATGCCGCTTATTGGAAAAACAGTATTGATTATCAATTACTATTCTTTCGAAAACAATTCTCTACTAATCCAATAACTCAATAACCCAATAACCCTTTCAACGCATCTATCCTAAACTGTATTACCGGTTTCATTTTAGCAGGAGTGCCTTTTAATAAGTAAACCATAGCTAATATAATAGCACCACCGAGTTTATATAGGTATTCTATAATTTTTTTATAAAAGCTGAATGTAGAAATTGTTTTTGTTCGTACACGTTCCCCACGGCCAATACCACTTGCCACCCGATACATATATTCAGCGGTAAGTTTCTTGGTTTCTACAATATGTTCTACTATCACTTGCGGATGATAATAAATGATTCGCCCAATAGCTTTTAGTTTGAAGAAAAACTCTTTTCCTTCACCACCAATTCTTAATGTACCTTGTACCCCTGGTAAATTGATATTAAATCCTCCTACGGCATCAAAATCTTTTTTTCGGATAATCATATTCGATTCAAGCGGGTATTTGTTTTCACTAAAAATCACTACTTCTTTGCTATAATCGAAGTTGCCTACCAACGACGATACAAAATGACTCATCCACTTGGGCTCTTCCGGTATATAACGTGGGATGATTCGGCCCCCTAAGCCACCGGCATCAGGTGTTTGCTCAAAGAATTCCATAATCTTTTCTAAATAATCGGGGTATGCAATAGCATCATCATCCATAAAACACAATAACTCTCCTTTGGCCATAGCGGCTCCTGTATTCCTCGCAAAAGAAGCTCCCTGCCTGGTTTCTAGTAAATAGGTAAAAAATATATCGGCATATTTTTTTTTATAGACTTCACAAACTTCGGCAGTATTATCTGTTGAATTATTATTTACCACTATAATTTCAAAGGCCTGCTTATCTACTGTTTGATTACGTAAACTATCGAATGCTTCAGGAAGATATTGCGCCCTATTATAGGTACATATAACGATTGAAATTTTAACTGAGCCTGGCTGCATGGCGTAAAGATAAAAGGGAATCGGCGATTATTCGATTCGTATCATGTTTTTGATAAAAACTATTCGGGGTATGATATATGTCACTAATGGAGGTCATTGCCATTTTATTAGCAAAACTATCCCAATCACCATCTTTCACCAGTACAAGCTGGTTACCCCAATCAATATCTTTACAACCATTTATAGCAGATTCTGTACAAATCACTTTTTGTTGAAATGTAAAGGCATCTATAATTTTTGTTTTAATTCCGGTGGTTGTATCGAGCATACAAATAAAAGCATCTGTTCCTACATGGTAAAGCGATGTGTTTGGAACATAGCCTTCAAAAATAATATAGCTTTCAGTAGCCAATGCCGATGCCATCTTTGGCTGAATTCTATTTCCCGTAATAATTATTTTACAAGCTATATGCTGTTCCTTTAGTTTGGGAATAATCTGATGTAATAAGATATCTATCCCTCTTATATTCGGTGTATAATCGAGTGTGCCATTGAAATAGAAGAGTAGGGTGGAAGGTGAGAGCTTATACTTATCTATAATGGATTGCCTTAACTCTGTTTTACTTATACCTTCTGCCTTCTTGGGTATAAAGCAAGGAAGTTCAGAGCTTGCAGTGGATGCTAATTGAAATATTTGTATGGCTGCTTGCCGATCTTCTGCTGTAATAAAAAAATTATGTATCGCCTTTCGATGAACCCATTTTTCATAATACATATAAATTCTCCAAAAAGGTCTGCCTGTTTCCTTAAAACGTTGATACTCCAAATTGGCAGATTTTATTACAAAAGGTTTGCCTGTTAAGGCTTGTAGAAAAATACCCAGCCAGCCAAAATAAGAATGATCGATCAGTATGATATCAATATTATGTTGCTTAATAATGGCAGCTAGCCGAAAGATATACAAGATATTTCCTATCGATTTCCAATGGTTGAATAAGAAACGATAAAAAGGAGTATCATTAATTTCAGTATACGCATTATCTCTTGATGCACAAATTACTAAAGAGCACTCCTTACTGAGTTCCCGATAATATTGTGCTACGTATTTTTGTCCGCCCATTAAATCAGGAAATACGCGGAAACCCACGATCCCCAACACATGGAGCTTGCGCATACTAGGCCGCTTTTGATTTTCTAAAGCTACTCACCGCAGCGCCTATTAATAAGAGCCAGATAATGATCGAAGAGCCAATGGCCGCCTTGGTTCCCAGCTTATAGGAGGCCGGCTCAAAACTAAATACAATATTGTGTTTACCTGCAGGTACATTCAACGCTCGCAACACATAGTTCACAGGTATAATATCAGTTTCTTTGCCATCAATAGTAGCTTTCCAACCCGCGTCATAATATACCTCACTAAATACAGCCAATTGAGGAATATTGCTGTTGCTAGCATAGGTAACCACATCATTATTATTTTTCTCTAATTTAATTGACGCGGTACTATCAAATCCTGTTGGTAATGATATCTTCGCTTTTATTGATTCATCAGCAATAGCGGTATCTTTGGGATTGAAGTAGGTAAGTGCATTCATAACAGCAGCCGGACCTTTTTCAAAACGAACACCTTTTACAAACCAGGCTGCTCCTAATGCATTCGCATTTTGTTGTGCTACGGGCTGATTGGTTTGTGGATCGGGGCCTATTACATATTTTGTATTAAGCATATTCAATACCGGTAAACAATTTGGGAAATTATACAATTGTTTCTCTATCAAATCCTGATAAATACTCAGTTTTGCAGGATGATAGCCGCCAACTGATTTATGAAAATAAGCGGATAAGGCGCCACCATTAAAAGCATTGCTAATACCTCTCGATACATCTAAAACACGGTAATAGCTTGTATCTTTTAATATAGAGGCATCGGCAGCTGAAGGTGTAAAACTACTCTCATACTCTGCCGGGTCTTGATAATTATTGCTACTCAGATATTTGCTATTGATGCCAAACAAATCGATCAATATAAATAAGCCAATAATACCCGTGGCAACCAGTCCTTGAATCTTATTTTTTACAGCAAAATAAAGTACAGCAATAGCTACCAATCCAAAAAGGAGAGAGCGAAGTATATCGCTTAAAAATAAAGATTGTCTGTCTGCATGTAAACCATCAATAAAAGATTTTACCGGAGTTAAAATGGCTTCCCGCTGCTGCGTATCCGGTATACTATTTACTTGTTGCAGTAAAGATTTATCCGCATCGGCAGAAAAATCGGAAGTAACATACACTAATAGTGCAATCGCGAATACACCGCCAACAATCAGTAACCCTCTTTTATACTTATCCCATAAAAGCTCACGGTTAGTGGCGTATAATAATTTATCGAGGGTTAATGCGCCAAGCATGGATAGTAAGAAAGTAGGAACGACCAATATCATACTCGGTGCCCGAAATTTATCGTACATCGGAAGATATTTTAATAAAGCCACATTAAATCCTTCAAAATATTTACCCCAACTCATCATAAGGGTAAGTATAATGGTTATACCTATCCATAGGGTATACTTTCTATCTACTACAGAAAATCCTATTAATGCCAGAACACAAATAATGGCACCGGCATAAGGTGGACCAGATGTGCCAACCCCATCAATTCCACCCCAATAAAATTGCAGCGCTCCCTGCAATTGCTGGGCTAACTGTTGCGGCATCTGCTGTAAAGCTTCAATAGCTTTTGACTTATCTTCTGCTATTT
>JAIEQT010000287.1 GCA_019747455.1 Chitinophagaceae bacterium
CCTTTGTTCTTTCTACATTTTATCCTTGCTAATTGTATTAAATTTAATGAATTGTAAACATAGGAAGGGGTTTGCTGCAATTCGGGCTTCCTCTTTTGGCCTATAATCTTTTGGTATTGCTAATCAACTGTAGTAATTTGGCTTTAGTCCCGCCCAAGCGATATGGCCTAGCAAACGACAGAATATATTTTCCAACGTTCCCAAAGCCATTTACGTTGGGCGTAATTCATTAAATCTATGAGAGCATTATTTTTTCTATTCATTCTAATATCAAGTTTAAGCTACTCGCAAGCTACCAAAGAGACAGCAACCTATACAAAGCAGGGGTTGTACAAAATCCAATTTCCAAATAACTGGCGGCTTGACACTTCAAGAATACTGGGGACGGACGTTATTCTTTTCTCCCCATTAGAAAACGACTCGGATAAATTTTCAGAGAATATTAATCTTCTTATCCAAACACCGACAACATCTCAATTAACGCTTGAAGACTATAAAGAAATTTCAGAAAAACAAATTGAAGCTCTTGTTTCGAAGTCAGACATTTTTGAATCCGAAATAAAAAAGTCAACAAGAGGTAATTACTACCGATCATCCTATAAACTCATACAAGGAGAAAGGAAACTAAAATCAGTATCATTAGCTTTTCTTAAACAAGGAAAAATATTTCTTTTGACATTTACTGCCGAAGAAAGTAAATATGATGCCTACATTAAAGTCGCTCAAGAAATATTGGATTCATTTACACTAGAATAGTTTACTACGCCCAACATTGGCTTTACAAAAGTGGGGCGACAGAATTTAGCCCTTCAGCTATAGTCCCGCATTTGGTGGGATGACCCAATTTCTGTAATTTGTCTGTACCAACGAAAAGTTACGGCTAAGCCAGCGACAGATAATCTCCCCAACCTTCGCCTGTGCTACAACGTTAGTGGTCATACTTCGTTTTCACTTTGTAAGAAAAATATAAACCAATGATAAAGTCTTTCCTCCTTCTACTCCTTTTCTTTAACGCATCCTTTGCGATTGCACAAAAAAGCACTGCTTGGTATAACCATACTTTATTGGATGTAAAGAATTTGGAAAGTAGTGTAGATTTTTACACCAAAGTCTTTCAGGTTGATACTATACCATATCCCTTTCCTCCAAGCCCTGAATACATTGTAAAATGGTTGAGAGTTGGTGAGGGTATTGAACTCCATTTATCACAGTGGGTCAACGACACCACCAAAGTTACCAGTGTCGCTCCTTCAGTACCAGGACATTTAGGGCTTGTGCACTTAGGGTTTATGGTGATTTCTATGGATGCCTTTCTGAAGAGGCTTATGGAAGTGAGTAGCGATTATAAGTCAGGCAAATACAAGCAACCCATTATTGATAGAATGCCTTACGGAGCGAAAAGTATTGAGATTAAAGACCCTGATGGAAACGAAATACACGTTATAGAAGCAATGCCTGCAAAAAATGGGTAGATGCATCACCTATACCCCCGCCTTGGCGAGACGGCCAAACTTCAGTAACTTGGCTTAAACTAATTGTCAGCTCAGCGGAAAATGTTGGCGATTGGTCCACATCAGGTTGTCATCACTTAAAGTATTACTTTGAATCTTACCATGCTTATTACTGCTATAATCATATTGCTGATTACCTCAACAGTAAGCTGGAACTATTTAATATAACGCAGTATAATCTCGAATATATATAATTTCTATTTATGCAGCATAGAGCTACACTTGTAAAAACTTTTTTTTGTTTTTCTTTTTTCTCGGCACTAACATATTTGGGCCGCGCACAGCATGTTTCGGTAAATGAAATTATCAAAACCGAAAAAATGTATGATCTGCATTTTACTGATACACAGCGAGATTCTATGGTGAATCAGCTTAATGTAAATCTGCAGTTATATCGTTACCTACATGGTTTTAATTTACCAAATAGTGTTCCGCTTCCAAATTGGTTCGACCCTGTGTTACCAACCATGCAGTTCAATACCAAACAACAGGCGATAAACTGGAATATTCCCACAAATGTTATAATACCTACAGATACAAATCAGTTGGCGTTTTATACTATCGCGCAGTTATCGTCGCTGCTCAGGCATCATAAAATAACCTCGGTTCAGTTGACCCGGTTTTTTATAAATCGTTTGAAAAAATATGGCGACACTTTACATTGTGTTATCAGTCTTACAGAACAAATAGCCATGGAACAGGCTAAGCGCGCCGATGAAGCCTTTGCAAAAGGTATTTACAAAAGTCCTTTGCAGGGTATACCTTATGGAATAAAAGATCTGTTTGCCGTAAAGGGTACCCGAACCACATATGGCACGCCTCCTTATAAAGATCAGGTGATTGATGAAGATGCATTTGTTTACCAAAAACTAGAAAAGGCAGGTGCCGTATTAATTGCCAAATTATCTATGGGAGAGCTTGCCATGGATGATATATGGTTTGGCGGACAAACCAAAAATCCCTGGAATTTGAACCAGGGCTCTAACGGGTCGTCCGCAGGCTCAGCGTCTGCAACCGTTGCAGGATTATTGCCTTTTGCAATTGGTACAGAAACCTACGGCTCTATTGTAGCTCCTTCCGCAGTATGTGGGGCAACCGGTTTACGCCCAACCTTTGGTAGCATTGCCCGAACAGGTGGAATGAATCTGGCATGGACATCCGATCGTATTGGACCCATTTGTAGAGACGCAGAAGATGCCGCTATGGTATTTGCCTATACACATGGCAGTGATTTATATGATCGTGCTTCAAGAACAATGCCTTTTAATTATACAGGCAATGTAAATATGAAAAACATAAAAATAGCATATGCCAAAAATTACATAGATACCTTACCTGCAAATAGTGCAGAGAAAGCGGTCATAAAAACCTTACAAGAGGCAGGTGTGCAAGTTACAGCTATCGATTTCCCATCTAACCTACATACGAATGATCTGTTGACTACCATCTGGGCCGCAGAATCAGCGGCAGCTTTTGACGATCTTACCAGATCGGGCAAGGATCAGGAAATGGTACAGCAATGGCAAAGCCGCTATCCTAATCAGTTTAGGAGTGCACGGTTTATTCCGGCAGTAGAATATATTACTGTTTGCCGCTTGCGATATAGGGTTATGCAATATGCTTTTCCGATATTGAGCAAGTACGATATTATCATTGTGCCTAGCATGGCTGACGAGCCTATGGCACTTACCTGCCTCACTGGCAATCCCTGTATCACATTACCGGCAGGTTTAGCCGCTATCAGTAGTGCTCCGCCCAGCATTACTTTTATTGGAGGAAAATTATATAGTGAAGCTACAATAGCTGCATTTGCCAAATGGTTTCAGCAGCGTACCCATTATGAAAAGCAGCACCCACCTATGTTTACAAAGTAACTGATAACTAAATGCAAAATACAATGAAACAAATTTTTAATCTTTCAATAGCAATTACCGCTCTGCTCATTGTTGGCTGTAATAATAAGCCTACAACAAGTAAGAACAATTCTTCCAACCTCATCACAACAGAGTTAAGACAACTGATTGAAACTAAAAACAAGCAATTTGGTAAAGCCCATGTTCTACGCGATACAGCTTTTTTGAATAATATATTTACTGAAACAGCTAGGATATTTGCTCCTAATGCCAACATCATAAGTGGACGTTCAGCCATTGCATCAATTAATTGGGAGTACGTTAACTTTGATATTCACGAATTTAATTTAGAAACAACTGCTTTATACGGCAGTGGCGAGTACTTAATCAATGAGGGTAATTATAATATGCATTATGGCACAGATAGTACACTGGAAAAAGGTAAATTTATTTTTGTTTGGAAAATGATAAATGGCGATTGGAAATTAGATGCCGATATCTGGAACAGCAGTATGCCTTTAACGCCAAATAACGAACAAAAATAAATTCAATTAAAAGATAAGTAAACAATATGAGTAAAATATTTCTAGATAGTGGAATAACGCTGGATGGGTTTTTTGCAGGCGAAAACAGAGGTCCAAGCAACCCCATGGGTGGCGTTTCCGAAAAAATTCATAGGTGGATGTTTCATCAAAAAGTGTTCTGGGAACATTTAAAAATGGAAGGTGGAAAAGAAGATGGACTTGATGGAAAATATATCCGGGAAACCATTGCCAGAACAGGCGCCATTATCATGGGGAAAAGAATGTTTGAAGAAGGTGAGGTAAGTTGGCCGGAAGATTTATTTGAAGCTGATGTATATGTACTTACGCATGAAAAAAGAGAGCCATGGGTTCAAAAAGGAAAAACAACTTTTTATTTCATACATGACGGCATAAAAAGTGCCTTAGAAAAAGCTAGATTGTCAGCCAAAGAAAAAGATATTCGCATAATTGGCGGCGCAAATACTATTCAGCAGTTTTTAAATGCCGGACTTATAGATGAATGTTTCATTCATATAGCACCTGTTTTTTTAGGAAGCGGTATCCGATTATTTGACAGCACTGACAGGGATATATATGATATAAAAATTATAGAAGTGATATCCTCGGATCTAACAACACATATTAGATATGAATTAAAGAAAAAATGAAAAGTCCTAGCATAAATGATATTAAAACAGGCAACGAGCTCAAGCGTTGGTATTGGCTAGAAGAAGAGTTAATTGCTTTTTCTAAATAAATTAACCCAAATGGAGTAAATATTACCAGTTGGAAACTTATCATACTTTAATAACTAATATCTTTATTTGTGATTGCTTTACCGAAACATACCGTATACATGAAACATCCGTTCATATTATCATTAGGGCTGATACTGGCAGCTTGGGGAACACTTTCCTTTGTTCATCAAACAGCGCAATATCCTAATAAAAAAAAGGAAAAGGAATACTATCAGCTTACTATATATCGGTTCAGTAAGCAACAACAAGAAGCTATATTGGATAACTATTTTCAAGAAGCTTTATTACCGGCACTGCATCGCCTAGGTATCAAAAATATCGGTGTTTTTAAAAATATAAATAATGATACCAGTGAACAGAAAGAAGCCTATGTTATTATCCCCGCTACATCACTCGAAAAATTATATGCCTTAAAAGAAAAACTTTCAACGGATAAAGCATATTTGCAGACCGGTAACGCTTATATAAACGCACCGGCTTCAGCCGCTCCTTATGATCGCTTAGAAACCATTTTACTAAAATCATTTAAACTAGCACCAACATTAAAAATACCCGCTTTAAAAGGTGTTCGAAAAAACCGTATATACGAACTACGGAGCTATGAGAGTGCCACCGAAAAAATATTTCAAAATAAACTACATATGTTCAACGAGGGTGATGAAATTGGTTTATTTGCCAGGCTACATTTTAATGCTATATTTTACAGTGAGGTGATTGCCGGGAATAAAATGCCTAATTTAATGTACATGACAAGCTTTGAAAATATGCAGGACAGAGATGAGCATTGGAAATTATTTTCTGCTGATCCATATTGGAAAAAATTATCATCCTTGCCCGAGTACCAGCAAAACGTTTCCCATATTGATATTCGCTTTTTAAGGCCAGTAGATTATTCCGACTACTAATATTATTTTTTCAGCCGGAATAGGGCTTCTACAGCATTTTGCGGAAAATAATTTCGTTGAGGATTTACCGTCAACTGTTGTAACTTTACCTAGCAACAGTTAGACAAGCTCCTGGTGATAACCGTTGCCTACTGTTTGCATTTTATACCTAAAATGTATAAACACCCCCTCAATAGTAAATGATGAGCATACAATATCCGAACCTCTTACTTGAACAAACCAAAGATCTTATTTGGTTGGTTGACCATCATTTAAATCTGGTTTACGCTAACAAAGCCTATTTAGCGCTCATGAAAGAGGTAACAGGTTATGAAAAAGAATTAAATACCCCCATTTTAATGGAGGGTTTTGGAGAGGGGTATATCGAAAAGTGGAAAGCCTATTACGAAAAAGCTTTTTCAGGAAAGGATTTTGAGATTGAAGAACACTTTTTCAATCCTACAACAGGTGAAACTCAATTCGGGTATATTACTTTTTATCCCATCAAAAATGAACAAGGTATTACAGTAAACGTAGC
>JAIEQT010000596.1 GCA_019747455.1 Chitinophagaceae bacterium
GCACATTCGCACTCTTTCCACCAATTGCTTTAATTAATCCTACCTCTTTGGTTCTTTCATTTACAGCTACCAGCATAATATTCATCAATCCAATGGCTGCACCAATTAGTGTAATTAAGCCGATAGCACTAGCTGCTCCGGTAATGCTGCTAAGGAATCCAATAAATAACTCTGCGAACTTATCACTCTTCTCTATTACAAAATTATTCTCCTCTGTTGGCTCCAGTTTACGAACCGCCCTAAACACAGAAGTAGCTTCATCGGTAGCTACAGGTAATTCATTCACATCACGAACAATTACACCTATTAAATAAGAAGGACTTGCATTGGCAAATCTTCTCACATTAGTATAGGAGGTAAGCACCATATCGTCTTGACGCATCATGGCACTTGAGCCTTTTGGCTTTAATAAACCTACGACCCTATACGGGGCCCCTCCTATCTTAATTACTTTATCAATGCATTTTTCCGGACGATCACCAAACAACTTAGTGGCTACATTGCTCCCTAATAAACAAACACTTCGGCCACTTTGTACATCTAATGCATTTAGATTTCTACCTAACTCGATATTATAACCATTAACAGGCAAATAATTTTCATCACCTCCCCAAAGAGTAATTTGTGGATTCGTTTTTTTATCTTGATAATGTAATTCTTGCGCACCTGGTCCTCTTCTATAAATACTAACTGCCGCACCCGGAAAATGATAATTTTCTTTAAAAAGGTCGGCATCTTCCAGTCGAAAGGGTTTTCCTAAATTAGATTTCTTCACCTTCAACCCTCGTTTTGTTTTTGTA
Organism: Chitinophagaceae bacterium; assembly: GCA_019747455.1. Lineage (GTDB taxonomy): Bacteria > Bacteroidota > Bacteroidia > Chitinophagales > Chitinophagaceae > Sediminibacterium. The sequence goes on from JAIEQT010000596.1 coordinate 801, forward strand.
ACATTGCTATTGTTGTTGGGGCCACCCACTCTCGACTCCTTATAACGAATATTGAATGCATTGGCTCCCATCGAGGAAAAACTCTCTCTTAAACTTTGATTCATGGCCCCAATAGCGGTGATGATGCCTATTAATGCCATTATACCAAAAGCAATGATAGCGATGGTAATACCAGCGCGCAATTTATTACTCCGTACGGTTCTCCAAGCTAAAGAAAATGAATCAAGAAAGGTCATTATAATTAAATCAGTTTAGGTAAAGGTAAAGCCCTAAACCCTTTTAGCTATATCTCTGACCTTAAAATATGAAGAGTGGTTAAAAATAGAACCAATTGAGCACTATGGAAGGAAGAACGCCAACTAATACTACTAATCCGGCTAATAAAACCAATAGGTTTCGATACATAGCAGATCCGGCAGCTACTTCAGGACTACCCTCTTTGAAATACATAGCCTGTATTACTTTGAAATAATAATATACACTTATGGCTGCAAATAAAACGGCTGTAATAACAAGCCATAGCGCTCCACCAGATTTAATCACAGAAGCTAGCATATAGTATTTCGCGAAAAACCCAGCTGTTAAAGGAATACCTGCTAAGGAAAGCAAGAATATGGTTGCTGAAAAAGCAAGTAGTGGATCTTTCTTCGCCAAACCATTAAACCCTTCGAAAGTATAGTCTTTTACTTTTATTAAAACGGCGAAGAAACCGATTGTTGCCATACAATAAGCTACTGCATATAATATAATGCCTTCTCGGGCCAGGTCGTTATTGGCAAACAAAGCCAATAACATAAAACCGGCTTGTGCAATACTGGAATAAGCTAGCATTCGCTTAATACTCCGCTGAAACACAGCGGTAATATTACCTGCAACTAAAGTAGCAACTGTTACAAATGATACAAGTATTTTCCAACTTGGTCCAAGTAGCGCAGCATTACTTTCAAACAAATGAATAAAGGCAAAAAATCCGGCCGCTTTTACGATGGTTGCCATAAATGAAGTAAAAACACTGGGTGCTCCATCATAAACATCGGGTGTCCAAAAGTGAAAAGGTGCGGCCGATACTTTAAAGCACATAGCTGCGAACAATAGAATATATCCGGCAGATTTTAGGAAAGAAGGTATTTCTAGTCCGGCAGATCCAGGTTTGTTTGTACCTGATACCAAATCAAAACTACCTGTAGCACCATAAATCAAAGCAATGCCCATCAGCATAATACCGGTGGAGAAAGCACCCATCAAAAAATATTTCAATGCCGCTTCATTACTTTTCAAATTTCTTTTGTCTGCTCCGGTAAGAATATACAGTGGAATGGACATAATCTCAATCCCCAGAAATAACATCAGTAATCCATTAAATGCGGTAAGGATACTTATACCGCAAAGTACAAACATAATGAGGGCATAATATTCTGCTGTATTAACGCCCGTATTTTCAATTTCCTTTCCACTCAACAAAACGAAAATAAGTGTAGCTGAAATTAATATCGAATTGAAGAATAATCCAAATCGGCCAAAACTTAGCAGGTTTTTTGTATCAACATTAATAGTAAACCAACCATAGCTCTCGGCAATATTTACCAGTAGCAATGCCAACAAGGAAACTACTGCTGTTGCAGTGATGGCAGATTTTTTCGAAAAGAGAATACCACTAAACATTAGCAGTACTCCTAAAACAGCAGAAAAAATAATTGCGTTCATATTTATAAGCAGGCTTTGCCCGTTTTATTATTTTACTAATTCAATTAAGTATTGGGGGAATATACCGAATGCTACGATCATCAATACTATAAGAACCAATACTAATTTTACATTACCGGAAATATCTATCGCATTAGCTGTAATCGTATTCAACTCTCCATAAATCACTTTCTGTACCATATTCAATGTGTATACAGCGGCCAAGATAATACTGGTACCTGCTACTGCCATCATCCAAACATTATACTGGAACAATCCGTTAAACATGAGAAACTCACCAACAAAAGCATTGGTTAGCGGCAACGCTATATTTGCCAAAGAGAGCACTACCAAAAGTATGGCCATAGCCGGCGCTTTTTGTGCCAAACCACCGAGTTCACTCAATTTGCGCGTTCCTAATTGTTGTTCAATTACTTCGGCAACGATCCACAATCCTAATACATTAATACCATGATTAAACATTTGTATCATTACCCCGGAAGTAGCGGCAGTGTTATTGGTAAACATAGCCGCACTCATAAGTCCGATATGCGCAATGGAAGAATACGCTATTAGTCTCTTTACATCATCCTGTTTAATAGCAATTAAAGAGGCATATACCATTCCTATCACGGAAAGTGTTATAACCATATGTGCATGTTGAGATGCTGCCATTGGCACAACAGGTATAAGCCATCTTAATACGGCATAAATACCCATTTTTACCATAATGGCACTTAACACCATCGTAACAGCAGTAGGCGATTGCTCATAGGCATCGGGCTGCCAGGTGTGAAAAGGAAATATAGGCATTTTGATAGCAAAGGCAATGAATAACAATGCAAAGATGGCCGCTTGCTCTTTACCATTTAATGAGATAGCTTTAAAAGACTCCCAGGCAAAACTTTGATCTACCGTATGGAAATAGAGATATAATAATCCCGTTAACATCAAAAGAGAACCCACAAAAGTGTATATAAAGAATTTAAAAGTAACGGAAATACGTTTTTCCCCGCCCCAAATGGAACACAAAAAATATACTGGTATCAATGCAAGCTCCCAGAAAAAATAAAATAGCAAAGCATCTGCCGCTAAGAAAACACCCATCAAACCAACCTGTGTTAACAGCATCAATCCATAGAAAGTAGCACTACTTTTATAATTCCGATCATGAATGGTTACAAATATCAGTGGGTATGCGATAGCTGTTAATAAGCAAAGTATTTTAGCCATGCCATCTGCTCGCAATGTGAATCTGGCTCCTAAAGAAGGCAACCATGAAGCATCATAGATGATAGTAGCTTTATTAAAAACCAATAGCAGGGCAATTATAGTGGTAGCCGTTGCCGAAACTAAGGAAATAGTTTTTACCTGCCGGTCGTTTTTAAAAGCAAATACCCCTAAGCCGGTAATCAATGGTATCAATAAAAGAAGTAGAACTAACATTATATCTTGTTACTTAAATGAATTAAAATAATTTATTGATAAATCGCATGATATGTAAATCGTTAAACCAAATAATGAAAAATATCACCATCGATAAGATCATGATAAGTAAGTAGTTTGCTACTTGTCCGCTCTGCACCAAGCGTAATTGTCGAGATCCATATGCTACCAGCTTACCAACACCATTTACTACTCCGTCTATACCGCTTTTTTCGATAACATTTTTTAAGAATCCTCCAAAACTATTTAATGGGTTCACGATTACTGCATCATATAGTTCGTCGATATACCATTTGTTCTCCAAAAGTTTACCAATTCCTTTGGCTTCTTCTGTATCCCCTATACCTTTCTTAAATGTATTCACCGCGAAAAGAATAATAGCTATAATGATTGCCGTTACAACTCCCATCATTATATACTCCTGACTGCGACTGAGATGATGTGGCTCTACCAAAGCTGTAGATGAAGCAAATATGGGAGATAAATAATGTTCTAACCAATGGCTATTTGCAGCAAAAGCTTCAGGAATTCCAATAAAGCCACCTAATACAGATAATATAGCTAAAACAATCAGCGGTATCGTCATCGCTGAAGGACTCTCATGAAGATGATGCTCTTGCTCATGCGTGCCTCTGAAACTACCCAAGAACGTAAGGGTATATAATCGGAACATATAAAACGCTGTCATCAATGCTCCACCCACCCCTATCAAATAATAGATTGGGCTATGAGCAAATGCAGCTGCAAGTATTTCATCTTTAGAAAAGAATCCGGAAAATGGAGGGATACCTGCAATAGCTAAACAGGCTAATAAAAATGTAATATGGGTAACTGGCATATACTTTCTGAGATTACCCATCTTTCGAATATCTTGTTCATGATGCATGGCATGAATAACAGAACCTGCGCCTAAGAATAAAAGCGCTTTAAAGAAAGCGTGCGTTATTACATGAAATACGGCTCCTGTGTAAGCACCTACGCCTAAGCCTAAGAACATATAACCTAATTGGCTTACTGTTGAATAAGCCAGTACCTTTTTTATATCATTTTGTTTGAGCGCAATACTTGCAGCAAAAATAGCTGTTGCCAAACCTACAATAGCCACCACTGTTTGTGTACTAGGTGCCATAGTATACAAAATATTACTTCTCGCAATCATATAAATACCTGCCGTTACCATGGTTGCAGCATGTATAAGGGCTGATACCGGCGTAGGACCTGCCATGGCATCCGGCAACCAGGTATACAATGGTATTTGCGCACTTTTACCCATAGCACCTACAAAGAGTAATAATGTAATAGAAACAATATCGGTCTTGCTAAGAGAAGCTACACCTGCAAATACTTCATTATACTCAACTGTACCCAGTTTATATAAAATCCAAAAAACAGCTAATAAGAAACCAAGATCACCAATTCTGTTCATGATAAAAGCTTTCTTGGCAGCGTAGTTATAATTGGCATTTTTAAACCAATAACCAATAAGTAAGTAAGAACATAAACCAACTCCTTCCCAACCAATAAACATGATTACATAGTTGCTACCCATTACCAATAGTAACATGGAGAAAACAAAGAGATTAAGATAGGCAAAATAACGAGCATAATGATCTGCTGTTTCTTCTTTCATATAAGCAGCAGAATATACATGTATAAGGAACCCAATACCGGTGATTATAAGTAGAAATAATACAGATAGTTGATCTACCTGAAAGGAAAATGAAATATTAAAAGTGTTTACTGCAATAAAGTCGAATAGTTTTACAACACCATTTCCGGCAGGTACTAAACTAAATAAATAGCCAGAGAGTAAAAAAGAACCTAGAATAACTCCGGAACCGATAACAGCCGTTACTTGTTTCGACAAGGATTTTCTACCTAATCCGTTGATCAGGAATCCTAGTAATGGAAGCAAGGGAACCAAAAAAACAATTTTACTCATACCAATATTAGTTTTTCAACCTATTCAAGAAATTAATGTCAACAGAATGGGTATTGCGATACATCATTACAATAATGGCAAGCCCAACACTTACTTCTGCAGCAGCAACTACCATGATAAAGAATACGAATAGCTGACCGTCTATACCTGCGGTTGTTGCCGGATTAGCAGCTAATGCAGCACCATGATGCATTTTAGAAAACGCAACCAATAATAGATTTACGG
>JAIEQT010000649.1 GCA_019747455.1 Chitinophagaceae bacterium
TTTATCCATTTGCTCTGTTACCAAGGTAATACCGGCACCAAGCTCTCCGGCTAAACCTACACCGGCTAAAAACCTACACCACATATAACTATCCACATCTTTTACAAATGCATTGAGTAGGGTGAAAAGGCTGTACATTAAAATGGATCCGAATAATACTTTTAATCTGCCGAATTTATCACCAATAGTACCCCAAATAAAACCGCCCAGTAGCATACCAAACATTTGCGCATTGAGAATATTGCGGGTGTGAACAGGCCACGCTGCTTCGGGTATCGCCAAACTTTTAAAACTATCTATTCGCTCGGCACTAAAAATAATGATGTCGTAGAGGTCTACAAAAAAACCGAGTGCAGCAACAATTACACCAATGATGGCGGCTTTGGTTATAGTGCTTGGTGTTTGCATCTTATATCTGTTATTATGTCAAACTATTTTTGTTGAAGCCAATCGCCAATACCATAGGGATCGGGGTGTACGAGCGATACGTGCTCGTGTTTTATTTTCCAGGTGTTGCTGTCTTTCACCAGAACAAAAGAAGAACGAAAAATATTTTCAAATGTTTTTTCTTTCACTTGCACTTGCAATCGAATAATACCGGCTACCCAAGCCATGGTTTCACTTTCTTCGGCAAACGGACCTTCCATCCATTCAATAGATAATAGCTGAAGAGATGAAGCACAGAAGTCGGTCCATCCCTTTTTTATTTTTTCAAAACCTATGGTGGTAAGCCGTGGGCCTTCGAGAATTACATAGGTTTCTTCGGAGGGTACATATTTATCACATATCCCAACTAAATCTTTTTTGATAATTACATCATAATGCTCATTAATAGTATCAAGTGGAGTGCTCATTGTTACATCTCATTTATTTCGTCGGCAATTTGTCGCATCGGGGTATTATTCTCTGGCTTGGCAATGGCATCTACTTCTTGTTGTACAATACGCATGATGCGTGCCGCAAAACGTGCGTGCCATAATTGTCTTTCTTCTGCTTGCTCATCGGTAGGAATAAAATCCTCAATCTCTTGCTGGGTAAGCAATCCCTTTGCTTCGAGTAATCGCTCAATGGTATCCATGCGTTCGCGAACTACGGCTACCTCGGTTGCTACAGCCATGGCAATATTGAGCACGCGTTCTACAGCGGGGTCGTCGAAAAAATAAGGTCGGCCGCCTTTGCTTTTATCACCAGCCATGAGTATATCGTTCACGGCACCAGCATCTATCTGTTCGTTTATTTGTCCGCTTGAATGCGAACCGCTTAGTTCTGTTGACATATAATCAATTTTAAATCTTCAATCTTCAATCTTCAAGAAGTCGGATCGTCGGGTCGTCAGATCGTCTACCGTCTACCGTCTCCGGTCTATTTCTTCCACCCCCCGAATACATTCCAAATGGGGCTTCTTCCGTAATCCTCTGTTACTTTCCCATCTTGTTTTTTCTTATCTAAATCATTCACTGCTTTTACCCCTACCTGCATAAAATTTTCTTTTGGTATGCCTGCCTCTTGCATCAAATCTATCGGTTGTAAATCATGCATATGTCCCCAATAGGGTTCCGCATTATAGTAAGCATCCCAATCGCGCATGAACTGCTCATACATACTCATTTCGGGTGTATACTGCGGTTGCTCAATGTGTAAGTTTAATCCATTGGGTTTTAGTACCCGATTAATTTCTTTGAAGATGGTATGGATAGATTTACCACCTGTTTCGTGTAAGAACATAGTGGTTTGTACCCAATCGAAACTTTCATTTTCAAACTCTTTCATGGCTGCAGCATCAGCTTGAATAAACGTAACATTTTTTACACCCAATGCATTAGCACGCGCGGCACCATAACGCAACATGGGAGCACCGGCATCAATAGCAATGACCGCTGCCTCCGGAAAAGCTTCGGCAATAGGGAGTGTATTGTGCCCTAGTCCACAACCTATATCCAGTATACGTTTGGGCTTAAACTCCGGATAGGTTTCTTTTACCCATTTTGCAATGGCCTTACCACCGCCATCAGTTAAGCTACCGAGCATTCCACCACTGGTAACAAATAGCCCGCTATCATAATTAGCGGCATTGGCTACATCACCTTTAAAATATTCGGTATGATAACTGCCTGGCATCAAGTGATTATCTACATGTGTTAAATAGGGAGGCACGGCAAATCCCTCTTTGAGTTGCAGGTTATTGGTTTTCTTCAATTCATTAGCTGCTTTCTGTGCTAATGCAGCAGCTTGACGAAGAACGGTAGCTCTTCCATTCTGCTGACGCATTTCCATGGTACTTCTTCTCAATGCAGCCCACATTTGATATACGGGATCTTTTTTCATGGCTTCGCCCACTTCAAAACGATCGTTAAATGTTCTGCCGGTTTCTTTTTTAAATGCGGGTTCAACGCGTTGCTCATAGGCTGTTTTATTTCCGGGCGCGATTACCGTACTCACAAAACGATTCAGGTTTGCTAAAAAATTATAACGCGCTCTTTCATCATGATTAAAATCCGGAAATACGGCATGCTTTTGCAGCTTCGTCCAAACAGGTGGTAGTTGGTAGGACATATACTTACTTTTAATTGTCTTTATTTAATCTTCAATCTGGAATCTTCAATATGATCGCTATTATCAACTCAAGATTGTAGATTGAAGATTTCAGATTTTTACTTTATATACTTTATTTACTTTCTACTTACCTCCCATATCCCCCTCCTCCCGGTAACTCCATTACCAGTTCTTCGCCGGGATAGAGTTTATCGTGGCCTTTAGGAGGTGTGAACCTTTTTCTTCCGTTGCTCATCCGAATATATACTGCACCTTTTCTTCCTGCCTCTCCGCCAAATAGTCCGTAAGCGCGGTTGTTTATTTTTTCGGTTACATTACTTATTTGGATAGGAAATGTACCTATATTTTTATACGCAAATTTTTGTCCGGCTCCGCCTTTCCATTTTCCTTTGCCACCACTATTTGCAATCAATGATTTTTCTGTTACCAATACCGGTGCATCGTTCTCAAATACTTCAATCGGTACATTGGCCACATTGGTAGGATAACAAAGTGTTGGGTCTCCATCTAGTCCTTTTCTGCCGCCATAACCTCCTGCTAAAAATAAATATTCAACAAATTCAGCTCCATTTTCTTTTTTGCCACTCAATACCATTACCCATACAGCCGCGCCACAATCGGCTTGTACCTTATCTGGAACAGCTTGTGATAAGGCTTTCATGATAGGGCCATGTAATAAATTCCCTGTTACATTTCGCGCTCCGAGTGGAGAAGGTTTTTTTGCATTGAGCAAACTGCCTTCGGGTGCCCACACATGAATGGGTCGGAAGCTGCCTTCATTGTTCGGCACTTCCGGACTGAACACACATTTAATAGGATAAGCGGTATAGGCAAAAACGTAATTCAGTACTGCATTAATAGCTAAAGAATGCGCAGTAGAGGTGCCGGTATAGTCTACATAAATTTCATCGTTCTTAATACTGATGGTGCATACAAATTTTACAGGCTCTTTTATGCCATCTCCGTCTGCATGGTACTCCGACTTGTATACTCCATTCGGAGCGGCTTTTATAGCAGCTCGCATAGCTTTTTCAGAAGCAGTAATAATTTGATAACCGAGCGAATCGATTTCTGTTAATCCATTTTCCTCCATCATTCTATGCAAGGAACGAATACCTTGGTCATTCGCCGCAACTTGTGCTAAAATATCACCAATGGTTTGATTGGCTGCACGTACATTGGTTTCAATAATCCGAAATAGGATTTCATTTTTTATTCCTGCATCATATAGTTTAGTAGGAGGAATATATAACCCTTCTTCATAATAATCTTTAGCGCCGGCACCCCAGAGGGTGCCGCCAATATCCGGGCTATGCGCAATGCAACCAATAAAACCAATTAATTGTTTTTTAATGAATATAGGGGTAACAATACCAATATCGGGCTTATGTCCGGCGCAAAGCCAGGGATCATTAGTAATAACCATATCACCCTCTTTCCAACTATGTAGTGGAAAATAATCTTTGATCAATGCTTTTACTAAAAAAGGTAATACCCCTAAAAAAGAGGGAACACTCACGCTACTTTGTGCCAGTGACTGCCCCTTTGTATCCATTAATACCACAGCAAAATCGGCACTCTCTCTGGTTACAGAAGAAAATGCGGTACGTTGTAACGTAGTGCCCGCTTCGTCTACAATAGAGATCAATCTACTCCAGAGTACACTTAATTCTATGGCATCAAATTTTTTCATGCTAACCAAGTTAAGGTTTCGGGTTTTAGGATACGAGATTCGGGATACGAGATACGGGTTGCGAGATTCGAGTTAAAGTCTTTCTAACCCGTAACCCGAATCTCGTAACTCGTATCCCATATTTATTGTTCAAACATTTTATCATCAATAATTCCATTCACCACATTTTTCCGCCAATTAATATCCATCCATTTTATACCATCAAAATAAATACGCAATCTTTTGGGCTGCATAAAAAACCTTCTCCGGTTACCGGTTTTAGTTTTTCAAAATCTGAATATATCCGATGATGATAACCAATATCGGTATTGAAAGCAACACCTCTTATCCAGAATGTTTTTTGATCGATACTGAAAGTAGTAACCATTTTTTTGGGGTCGATGATTTGAACAATATATACCGGATGGCCTTCTACCTGATCATCTGTTAAACGCTGTACTTGAAAAGAGTCTCTATCGGCAAAACGAATAATACTGAAGCCAAAATTGTTGCTCCAGGAAAAATATTTTTGATAAGGTTTTGCTTTCTCACTCAAATAATTCAATGTTGATTTTCCATCATACATTAATTGCAAGTATACACTATCACCATACTTCGCATCGAAGCGAATTTTTCCATTAGCGCTATGTGCAGCATTATTTTCGGAAGGAAATACACGGAACATTTTATAGGTATCGAAATGAATGGATTCACCCACGGTTGTTTTTCCGTAGGGCGTCCAAGTAGCATCGCCATTGAGTTGCAAGGTAGTAGGTTGTTGCCAAGTGTTGCCGCCGGAAGCAGCGGTTGCGCGTTTTAAAATATCGCGGCCCGATAGATTATTAGATTGAGGGAAAACGCTTACTCCAATAAATAAGCTAATAGTAGTTGTTACGAGATATGGGATACGAGATACGGGTTGCGAGATTCGAGTTAAAGTCTTTCTAACCCGTAACCCGAATTTCGTAACTCGTATCCTGTATCTCGTTTCTCGCATCTCGTATCTATTTTAAATCAACAACTATATTTTTAAATTCATCAATCATCACGGTGCTATTGTATCCTACTACGGTTGTGCTCTCAAATTCTTCGATGATACATGGCCCTGCCATTTTTTTATTTACCGGAATACTGTATCTGTCATACACAGGTGTGTCTTCATACTTTGTTCCCCAGAAAACTTTTCTTGTTCCCTTTAATGCCTTGGTATGTTTACCTACAATGGCCTGGTTGGGAATAAGCTCAGGAGAAGGGCTGCTTACCAACACTCTCCAGGTTACAGATTCAATAGGAATATGATCGATATCTCTACCATAGCGTGAGCGATATTCTTTTTTAAAATTTGCTTCTATAACAGGAATTGATTTTGAAGATAATTTGCTACTTGGAATAGCAACGGTTATTTCATGCCCTTGTCCGCTATAACGCATATCAGCTACAACAGTAGTAGTAGCTTTTTTAGTTGCGATTCCTGCTCGTTTAATAAAATCAAGCCCTTTTGTCTGCATATGTGCAATCATATCATTTAAGTGTTGCCAGTTCATTTGATGAAGTTGACATATATAGCTTGTGATTTCTTCGGTTGCTACAGGGCTTACTAAAAACCCTAATGCACTTAATACTCCAGCGCCGCTGGGTACGATCAATTGAGGGGCATTCATTAATCTGGCCACATGAAAAGCGTGAACAGGACCTGCGCCACCAAAGGCGAGCATACTAAAAAAGCGAGGGTCTAATCCTTTTTCGATGATATGAACACGCGCAGCATTCGCCATATTTTCATTTACAATTCTGTGAATTCCCCAAGCAGCCGCCTCTACTGAAATTTTTAATGGCTCGGCAATTTTTTTCTTCATAGCAGCAATCGCTTTATCTCTATGAAGTTTCATGGTA
>JAIEQT010000205.1 GCA_019747455.1 Chitinophagaceae bacterium
GAAAATTTTAAGTTAGCAGAATCAATTCCAGGTGAATCAACCGACTCTTTGAGTAAAGTGGCGGCAGAATTAGGTGTTGTGATCATTGCTTCTTTATTTGAGAAGAGAACCCAAGGATTATATCATAATACAACTGCTGTAATTGATGCAGATGGTGTATACCTTGGTAAGTATCGGAAGATGCATATACCCGATGATCCCGCTTATTATGAGAAATTTTATTTTACACCCGGCGATTTAGGATATAAAGTATTCAAAACAAGATTTGCAACAATAGGGGTACTGATTTGCTGGGATCAGTGGTATCCGGAAGCAGCACGTATTACTTCTTTGATGGGCGCCGAAATTTTATTTTATCCCACTGCCATCGGCTGGGCTACTTCGCAAGATGAAGCCACGAATATAGAGCAATATAATGCTTGGCAAACCATACAACGTAGTCACGCAGTTGCGAATGGTGTACACGTGGTAAGTGTAAATAGAGTTGGTTTGGAACAAAACGGTGCGATGAAATTCTGGGGTGGATCTTTTGTATCAAATCCTTTTGGGACCCTTTTGTATAAAGCTTCTCACGAAGAGGAAGAAGTTACTGTAGTAGATGTCGATCTCACAAAAACAGATCGCTATCGTACACACTGGCCTTTTTTACGCGATAGAAGAATTGATTCTTATCAGTCGATTACAAAGCGTTTTATTGATGGGGAGTAATAGGGTCCAATAGTCGATAAGACGAGAAGTCCATTTTTTGAGTTTAATAGTTATTTCAATAGATTATCGTGGAATAAATACTAAACTCGAAAATTTTCTATTATGGGAAAAATGGCATTTAAGTTTGAAAAATTGGTTGTTTGGAAGAAGGCAATAGAATTGTCAGATAATGTGAATAGAGTTGCTAAATCATTTCCGAAGGATGAAATGTATATATTAACGAGTCAAATAAAGCGAGCTGCTGACTCGGTTTCACTAAATATAGCAGAAGGGTCTACAGGACAAACAAATGCGGAGTTTAATCGATTTCTTTCCATTGCTTTGAGATCGAATATTGAAGTGGTTGGATGTATATATTTAGCGAAAAGTAGAGCTATAATATCAGGGATTGATTTTGATGATATATATACTCGCTGCTTTGAAATACTTATAATGATAAGTGCATTAAAAAAAACTTTAGTTTAATATGACAGGAAAAAAAAATTTTACACCCGATGCTTCGGACTTTTCGACTTCTGGACTTCTTAACGCTCCTTCTTCTAACGGCTACTTCTTTCCCGCCGAATTTGCACCGCATGAAGCCACCTGGTTAAGTTGGCCACATAAAGAAGCCAGCTGGCCCGGTAAAATTGATAGCATTTATCCGAACTATAGTTTATTTGTGAAGTACTTAGCGCAAAGCGAAAAAGTTCGGATTAATGTGGCTAATGAGGGGATGAAAATGTTTGCCCAAGCCCATTTGGATAAAGCAGGTGTAAACTTAGACCAGGTTGAATTTTTTCTACACCCTACTAATGATGCCTGGTGCAGAGATCATGGTCCGGCTTTTATCATTAATCCAAATGCCACACACAAAAAAGCTATTGTAGATTGGGGTTATAATGCCTGGGGAGATAAATATCCTCCTTATGATCTGGATGATGTAATACCTACTTTGATTGGTGAACATTTTAACTTGCCGGTATACCATCCGGGTATTGTGATGGAAGGGGGTTCAGTAGAATTTAATGGAGAAGGAACGGTATTAACATCAACTTGCTGTTTGTTAAACCCTAATCGTAATCCGCACTTGAATCAGCAGCAAATTGAAGAATACCTCTGTTCCTATTATGGTGTTCAGCAAGTATTATGGGTAGAAGATGGGATAGTAGGAGATGATACAGATGGACATATAGACGATACGGTTCGCTTTGTGAATGCTGATACCGTACTTACAGTTGTGGAAGAAAATAAAGCAGATGAAAATTACACACTGTTGCAAACCAATCTTAAACAATTACATACGATGCGACTATTAAATGGGAAACAATTAAATATTATTGAATTGCCCATGCCGGATGCTGTTATCCATGAAGATCAACGACTACCCGCATCTTATGCCAATTTTTATATAGCTAATAAATATGTGATCGTACCCACATTCCGTTGTGCTAAAGATGATAAAGCCTTAAGTATTATTACCAACTGTTTTAAAGATAGAGAAGTGGTGGGTATCGACTCAACTGATATTATTTGGGGATTAGGAAGTTTTCATTGTTTGAGTCAGCAGGAACCACAGGTATAATCTACAATCTTCAATCTGGAATCTTCAATCTGGAGTCTTCAATCTGGAATCTTCAATCTGGAATCTTCAATCTGGAGTCTTCAATCTGGAATCTTCAATCTGGAATCTTCAATCTGTTGTCTAGTTTCTTCTTTACTGATTGTAGATTGAAGATTAAAGATTCCCAATTATCTAACCCATATGCCGCTTAATCTCTCTCGCTACATCGCGATCTTTGATTGTATTGCGTTTATCGTGTAGTTTCTTACCCCTGCCTAAACCTATTTCTACCTTTACAAAGCCCTTATCGCTGAAGAAAACTTTTAATGGTACAATAGTGTAGCCCTTATCTTTTAGTTTGAGGGAAAGTTTTTTCAACTCATTTTTTTTCAATAGTAATTTACGATCGTGAACGGCAATATGATTATTAGCAGTACCATGTGAATATTCGGCAATACATAAGCCACGTATCCATAATTCGCCATTATCAAATAAGCAGAATGAATCGGTAAAACTGAGTTTACCCGCACGAATAGATTTTACTTCAGTGCCGAGCAAAACAATACCAGCCACATATTTATCTTCTATGGCATAATTAAAATAAGCCTCTCGATTATGCATACTCAATTACGAAACAATTGCACTAACTGAGCAAGTTTATTTTTTAGATTTTTTCTATCGACAATAAAATCTAAAAATCCATGCTCTAATAAAAATTCACTACGCTGAAAACCTTCCGGAAGATCTTTCTTAATGGTTTCTTTGATTACACGAGGGCCTGCAAAGCCAATCAGCGCTCCGGGTTCAGCAATATTCAAATCGCCTAACATGCCAAAGCTGGCCGATATACCCCCAAATGTAGGATCGGTTAATAAAGAAATATAAGGTAGTTGCGCATCACTTAATTGGGATAGTTTGCCACTGGTTTTTGCTAATTGCATAAGACTAAAGGCACTCTCCATCATACGTGCGCCACCGCTTTTGCTGATAACCAGATAAGGTAATTTGTGCTCCAAACAATAGTCTACAGCTCTGCTAAATTTTTCACCCATTACACTACCTAAAGATCCTCCTATGAATTCAAAATCCATACATGCAACAACGATAGCTTCCCCATTCACTTTTCCTACTGCAACACGCATGGAATCTTTCAAATCGGTTTTAGCATGAATATCGTCTAGCCTTTTTTGGTACGGCTTTAGATCAGTAAAGCCAAGAGCATCCTTACTGCGAATATTATCGAATAGCTCGGTATATTCCTTATTATCGAAAATAATGTCGTAATACTCCTCACTGCCTACTCTGTGGTGATGATTACACTTCGGACAAACAAAAAGATTCTCCTTCAACTCATTGGTAGTACAAATAAAATTGCATTCGGGGCATTTATTCCAGAGCCCTTCAGGCGTTTCTTTTTTATCTGCCGTTGAGGTTAATATACCTTTACGCTTACGGGTAAACCAGCGCGATTTGCTTACTTCTTGTTGTTGAACCTCCTCGTTACCTCCACCTGTTAAATTCGATTCTATATCTTCTTCCAGTTCTTTTTTCATAATTGCTTACACGATTGGGGCCGGAAAGATAATAAATATCCCTAAAATGAGGCTTTCTAAGCCAAATTGATAGACTTATCAAGATATACGTCTTGGGTTGCATTGAGTAACTTAATACCCTCAGTCATAGGCTTTTGAAAGGCTTTTCTACCTAAAATTAGCCCCATTCCTCCCGCTCTTTTATTGATAACAGCGGTATAAACTGCTTCTGCTAAATCACTATCCCCTTTGCTTTCTCCTCCGGAATTAATCAATCCTATTCTTCCATTATAACAGTTCAGTACTTGGTATCTGCATAGATCAATGGGATGGTCGCTCGTTAGCTTTTCATATACCAACGGACTTGTTTTACCATGTTTAGTAGCCAAATAGCCACCATTGTTGGTAGGTAATTTTTGTTTGATGATATCTGCTTGTAAAGTAACACCAAGATGATTGGCTTGTCCGGTTAAATCGGCAGCAGTATGATAGTCCACGCCATCTACTTTGAATCCATTATTTCGTAAATAACACCATAAAATGGTTGCCATTCCCAATTCATGCGCCATTTCAAAAGCTTCCGCTACTTCTTTTAACTGTCTGGCACTTTCTGCACTGCCCCAATAGATAGTAGCGCCAACAGCAACGGCTCCCATATTCCAGGCACTTTTGATAGTACCAAACATGGTTTGATCAAAACGGTTAGGCAAACTAAGGAATTCGTTATGATTAATTTTTACGATGAATGGAATTTTATGGGCATATTTTCTACTCATTAAACCCAGTACGCCATAGGTAGAGGCAACCCCATTGCAACCGCCTTCAATAGCTAGTTTGATGATATTTTCAGGGTCAAAATAAATGGGGTTTGGTGCAAAGGCCGATCCGCCACTATGTTCAATTCCTTGATCCACCGGAAAAATGCTGCAATGCCCAGTGCCGGCTAGTCTACCATGATTAAGCAGTGTTTGTAGGCTTCTTAAAGTTTGATTATTTCTATTACTGTTGATCCAAATATCATCTACATGGTTAGGAGAGGGTACATGAAGCGATGATGCTGGAATTGTAGAACAAGTATGGTCCAATAAATAGCCGGCTTTATCGCCGAGCAGTTCGATAATTTGTTGATTTGGCATAGCAATCTGATTTAATCGCCAAGATATTTAATTTTTTTCATCCGTTTTCATCTCCTCATTTGTCAGAATATTATTATTCACAAAAACATAGATAATGGCAAAGAAAAAAATCGTACTTATTGGTGCTACGGGGAAAGTTGGTAGCCAAGTAACTAACGCTTTATTAGCCCAAAACGAACAGCTAACACTAATTGCAAGGCACAAAGATAAATTGCTTCCCTTTGAGCAAAAAGGAGCAAACATTATTGCAACTTCTGTAACCAATGTAGAAACCGTTACAGAAGCATTAAAAGGTGCAGATGTAGTTCTAACAATGATTGCCTCTAATCCTTTGGCTGAAGATTTTTTAGGCGAACAAAAGCAACAGGCAAATGCGCAAATTGAAGCCATCAAAAAATCGGGTATCAAAAATGTTATAAACCTTAGTAGTAATGGTTGCCATGTTAATGAAGGGAATGGCGTTATTCAAGGATTATCCTTTATGGAAGATCAATTGAATAAATTAACGGGTGTAAATATTATTCATCTTCGCCCTACATTTTATATGGAAAATGTTTTTTATGCACTTGATTTGATTAAACATAAAGGCATTTATGGGTTGCCTATTAGCCCCAACAAAACTTTCCCAATGATTGCTACAAAAGACGTGGCTACAGCTATAGTCGAAAAAATAAATGCATTGGATTTTACTGGTAAATCTGTATTGCCTTTATTAGGTGATAAAGATTATAGTTTGGTAGAGCTGACTGGTGAAATTGGTGCAGCAATCGGCAACCCTCATCTGCCTTATATTCAGTTTCCAATTGAAGATTTTATTGGTGGTATTATTGGCACAGGTGGTACACCAGACTTTGCGAATCGCTTTGCAGAATTAATGGTTGCTACCGACAATGGCTTATTAAATACACACACAAGAAATGCTGCAAATACTACTGCAACATCTGCTAAAGAATTTGCTAACACAGTATTTACTTCCGTTTATGTAACCAACAAAAACTAAAAAATGAAAAATATAATTATAATACTAGTAATAACAATAATGGCTACTTCTGTTACTGCTTTTAGTCCTGAGAAAAGACCAACTTCATTAACCCGCCTGTTATTAAAATAAAATAGTTTAAATAGACCTTGTAAGCTCCCCCAAAAATAGTACGTTTTGAAAGTAGACTAAATAGTTAACTTTAAAACGTAAAATATGAAGA
>JAIEQT010000073.1 GCA_019747455.1 Chitinophagaceae bacterium
AGGCTCATAAATACGCGCATAAATAGTTGCCCCATCACGCGCAGGAATCCCAACTACTTTGGCTTCTTTCCAGGCGTAAGCCTTAAACTCCTCACTCATGGCCATAGTGGTTACCTGTTGTGGCTTTTTACCCGGAGCGTTTTCTTGAATGTATAATTCCCATGGCTTATTGATATAAGAATATCTGTATGCAATCCATTTTTCATCCGGACTCATCGATACTTCATAGCCACCATCCATAGTAGTGATGCGCTCTTTGGCACTGCCGTCTATCTTCATTCTATACCAATGCTGTTTTCCGGGATGTGTTTCATTGGTTAGCAAATACCAGTATTGTTTGTTTTTACTTAAAATAAGATCCTGCACTTCGTAGTTACCACTCGTAAGCGCTTTTTTTGTATTGGTATTGATATCATAAACATAGAGATGGGAATAACCGGTAGCTTCGCTTTGGAAGTAAAAAATACTGTTGTTTACCCAACCTGTTTTTGCTCCGAATGCGCCAATACCGGGACCGCCAATCCAGGCATTATCACGCTGGCGATCGAGCAGTTTTAATTTTCCACTCACTGCATCTAACTGCATGATCCAACGATCTTTATTATCCTGCGAGCGTATATCAACAATCGCAAATGTTCCTGCATCATTCCAATAAGGCCCATTGATATTTACCCCACGAACCGGCGCTTTTTTTCCTTCATACTTTTTGGGATAGTCTTTTGCATAATCGGGCAAGTCGGTGATACCCGGTATGGAATCGATAGCCACCAACATCAGTGTATCTCTTTGTTTATCCCAAACATAAAAATCGGATTTGCCCAAAGGATTCCCCACTTTGGTTCTGGCCGGAATGTCCGTGGTATAACCACTCTCTGTTACATAATCCGGAACAATCGTGTTCTTACCAGCAGTTGCAGGTGCCTGAAATAATCGATACGTTACAAAACGGGCATCCGGACTAATCTGCAAACCCTGCATAACTTTGTCACCTATGCCAATAGTTTTGAGGGTATCCATAAACTTCGGCGCCGTTTTATTGAAAGCATCGCGTTTTTCTCTTTTATCTTTTCTTTCTTTTAATACCTGAAACAAGGCGAGCTGTTGTTGCTGCAACCAACCATCTTGTGTTAGTGAAGAAGCGTTATTGCCTGTGCCTGTTGGCGGTATCCCGGGTGGACGTTGAAAGTTACCGCCACCTCTGCCACCGGCAAACGCAGTAGTAGCAACAGCTTCAGCACCACGGGTAATATTCGTAAGCTGAAGTGTAATACCTGTTTTGGTATGCCACCCGAATAAATTATTATTTTTTAAATAGGCTATCCACTCATCATTTATGATGAATTTGGGTGACGATTCAACTTCTTCTGTTTGTGTAATACGGATGGTTTTATTGGTTTTGATTTCAACCCAATACAAATCGCCGCGAAATACATATACCAATTGTGTTCCGGCAACATTATACACGCCATTATTGATAGCGTTTATTTTTGCCATATCCCAGGGGTTTGCCTTTTGTGGTGCCGCTGCCCCAACTGTATAACTGTATAATGAATCTGAAATATTTTTTTGCGGATTCCAATTAAAGAAAACCGTTTTATTGTCGTTGCCCCAAAATGCGTTTGATGGAGAAGTACCCATCCAACGGCTATCAGCCATTATTTTTTCTACCGTAAGTTGGGCTTGTGTAAATATGCCAACCAATAAAGCAATAGCAAGCAGTATCTTTTTCATAGCATTTAATTGAGCCATAAATCTATTGCAAAGCTCCGACTATAAAAAAGAACCGCTTGCTATTTATATAAACGGGTGAAAAAGTTTCTACCTATAACTTAAATCCAACAGATATGAAAAATGTTCTTCCGTCTGCCGGCATAGCACCCGGACCGGGATACCCTCCTGCTCTTCTTGTAAAATATCGGGCGTCAAAAAGATTATTTAATCCTGCTTTTATATTCAGCTGTTTAGAAAACTTATAGGTAGCCGTTAGATCGGTAACGGTATAAGAAGGAATGAGTCCTGTATTTCCATTGGCAGATGGCACTACGGTATTATTCGCATCACTAAATGTTTCACCAACATAGCTTAGTTGTGCCGTTAATAAGAGGCCTTTATAGCCTGCCGTAATACCACCTCTAAAAATAGTTTCGGGAGCATTTTCTACGCGTTTATCTTTCGTGCTGGCATCCTTATGATCACCACTGTATCTGGCATCTGTATAAGCATACGATCCAAATATGAGTAGGTCGGTTTTGGTACTTTGTGTAAACACTTTAATAGGATTGAATTCTACATATCCTTCAAACCCCTTGCTGGTACTGGCTCCAACATTGGTGATGAGTCGATAGCTGGCTCCCGTTGGCGTAATGGTACCTACTCTGTTATTGTACTGTAGATAGAAAATACTAAGATCAAATTGAACAACACCATTCAGCTTGCTCCTATAACCCAAGTCTATATTATATCCTTTTGCGTCTTTCAAATCCGGATCAACAATATCCGTAGTTGGTGGTGCTTGTAGGTTTGCAAATTGTATGGGGCGGTATGCCTGAGAAATATTTCCATATAGTTCTGTTGATTTTCCAATATGATATTCGGCTCCGATTCCGCCTAACCAAAAACTTCTGCTTCGTGTTATATCTTGCAAGGTTATTTCAGCCCCGCTCGAAGTATAACCATTTCTTCCTGTAGCAGATCCTTCCAGCCATTCATATCGAACCCCCGGAATAATCAACAGTTTATTAGCGATCCGCAACACCGTTTCTGCAAATGCAGCCGCATTCCTGGAATTGAACCGAATATCCCTTGGATAAGAGCCCAATACTGTTACATCATAATCGGTGCCTGTAGTACCTTTTCCATCGGCCTGTCTGGTAGTAGTGCCGGTGTACAATCTAATACCGGCTGAAAAAGTATTATTCATTTTCCCCAAGCGGTAATCAGTAATGAACCTGCTTTCTAGTCCGTAATTTTTGTATTGATCGAGATTAACTACACGATTATTATACGTTAGTGTAGCAGGATTGATACTATCTCTTGTTGTAATCGATTGTAAAAAACCTACACTGTTTCTATCGCCGATGGTTCCAAATAATTTCGTGTTGATGCGAGTATGTGCATTGATTTGATAGTTGGCAATGAGCGCCGGTGTAGTCCAGGTAATATCAAACCAATTTCGGCTTCTAAAACTCTGTTGTGCATTTTCCGGTATTTGTGCGTCTGTTAAACCTCCGGGTTGCTGGCTGTGCATATTCGAGCGCATGATCTCTGCGGTTAACGAAAATTTCGAACTGAACGCATAGCTAACTGTAGCAAAACCCGCATTGGTATAAAAGCTACTATTTTCTCTCCAGCCGTTTCCATTTCTGTGATCAAAGAATGAGTAGTAATGTAGTTTACCTTTTTTACCGCCAATAGCATTGTAACTATTGAATAATGCATTACTACCGATTGTTTGCTGAGATTCGATTTCAATCTCTTTGCTCATATCACTTCCATTACGTAAAATATAATTTACCATACCACCAAATTGAGGTCCGTATTGCAACGCGCCTTGTCCGCGTACAATTTCAATTCTTTGTACGGCTTGCAATTGTGGATTATAATAGGCTTCAGGATATCCAAACGGATCTGCTGCAATATCATATCCATTTTGTCGAACATTAAATTCCCAACTTCTGTTCGGACTCAAGCCTCTTGCAGCTATACCAATTTGAATACCACTGGGGTCGCTTTCCCAAATATGAATACCGGGAACCTTTGCAAGTACCTGGCGCATATTATTATTTACAATATTTCCCTGTACATTATCTAAAACAATCAAGGCGCTTTTTTTGCCGGCATAAATATTCGTTCCAACAATTTCAGGCATTTGTTGATAATCGCTTTTACTGTTTTTTCCCACTACGGTGATATCAGGCAGATAGTTAGTAGCACCGGTATCGCGTAGCGGCGTTTTAAGTTTTGTTTGCGCATAGCCGATTGCTGTCCCTAACAATAGCAAGCTAAAAACACTAATTATTTTTTTTGTTTCCATGTGAATGTTTGAGGGTGCAAATTGCTTCGCTTACCCGCATTATGCCTTACGCAAAGGGAAATTGCATTTATACATTCAGGAAAAAAATAGGCGTGAACGAATACTATTTATAATAATTGTTCTCTTCGATATAGGCCCGAACATTTTCAGGAACTAAATAGCGAATCGTTTTACCGGCTTTTAGTGTTTCTCTGATATAGGTTGCCGATATAGTAAGCTGCGGCGCATCAAGCACATGTAGTTTGGTGCCATGTGTTTCTGTAACGGGAAAGCCCGGACGGATATATACGATAAAAGGATACGATTTAATAAGGATGTTGGCGTTTTTCCATTTGGGTAAGTTTTGGAAACCGTCGCTCCCCATCAATATCGCGAATTCATGTTGTGGATATTTTTCTGTTAAATAGGCCAATGTATCTATTGTATAGGATGGCTTCGGTAATTTGAATTCTATATCTGAAACTTTTAATCGCGGATCATCTTCTACCGCCAATTGAACTAAGTGAAGTCTGTCGTATTCATTAAGTAAACTTGCTTCTGCCTTGAAGGGATTATGGGGAGAAACAACCAACCAAACCTGGGTATAGTCTGTATGATTGGCCACATGGGAAGCAATTATTAAATGGCCTGAGTGGATGGGGTTAAAAGATCCGAAATACAGCGCAACTTTCATCTAAAATATTGATAATCAATTATTTATGGGTTATCTGGCTCTATAAAAATACTATTTGCTTCACTTAATCTTAAACTAAGGGTATAGCCTGATACGGAAATAGAAATTGGGTCGCCAAGCGGAGCTATTTGTTCTACTTTCACAGATTCGCCAGGAATACAGCCCATTTCCATGAGCTTTATAAAGATTTCATCTTTTTCAAAAGAGTTAATAATTCCCTGTTCTCCGGCTTCTAATTCAGACAATCGCTTCATTGGTTCTGTTAATTCTGTAAAGGTAAATAGCGCCGAATTGGTTTTGTTACGAATTTTGGAGTAATCATGCAAAACAAACAAGTTTATTTTCATTATGCCGATGCCAGGCCGGCTTTTCCGAACAAAAAATTATTACGGGTCTTTATTCCGCGCATTTTTAAAAAAGAAGGTAAGAAACTCGAAAGCCTTGCTTTTGTGTTTTGTTCTGATGCCTACCTGTTAGAAATAAATAAACAGTTTCTAGATCATGATTATTACACTGATATTATCAGTTTCGATTTATCGGAACCTAAATCAGGATTTATTTCAGGGGAAATATATATCAGTTCCGAGAGAGTTCGTGAAAACGCGAGAGAAATGGGACTTTCTTTTGGGGAAGAAATGACAAGGGTGCTTTTCCATGGGGCTCTTCATTTATGCGGATACCGAGATAAGAAAAAATCAGAAATTGCGCAAATGCGGGCTAAAGAAGACGAATTTTTAAAATTATTTGCGAAATATATAGTTTAATGCTTTTACAAATTAGTAAAGTTCTATTTTTATCTTTGTTTTTTCATTTTTTGGGCATCTCCCAAGAAACAGGATCTGTAGATTTTGACGATCGACCTTTTCAGCTTACTATCAAAAAAAGATCTTTTATTCTGGATCGGCTAGACGCTTATGAGGCTTATAAAATTGCTTTGCCCGAGGAAAAAGAGTTTTTATACTGGAGCAACTTTGCACGTTTGTTTCCACAAAACTTTAGAGATAGTGTAGTGATCCCATTCTTAGAATGGCAACCCAGATTAAAAGGAACTTATGCGAACTCGCTTTTAAAAGACTTGCTGAACCAAAAGCCGTTAACTTTCTTAGAACCTTATCTGCCCTTAACAGAAGCAGCAAGAACCCATGCTTCAGATTTAGCCAGACTCAAAACCGGGACAATTAGTCATAAATCTTCTGATGGCCGAGGCTTTTCAAATAGAATGAAAGACAAGGGTATTAAGTATTGTTATGCTGAAAATATTGCTGAATCACCCCAAAACAGTCTCGTAGCGCTCTTATTATTGTATTTAGATATTAATGTGCCTAGTCTTGGCCATAGATACAACTTGTTCAACCCAAGCTATACCCAAGTAGGGGTTGGTGTTTCCAGGCGAGCAAACCAACAACTGGTGGTAGTGCAAGATTTTGCTTGTAGTCAGTAGGCAATGTTCCACGGATCCCTGTTCCCCCCAGAAACATTTTTTGGGG
>JAIEQT010000078.1 GCA_019747455.1 Chitinophagaceae bacterium
TAATGATCCCAACGGATTAATTTATCATAATGGAGAGTATCATTTGTTCTATCAACATAATCCCTTTGAAAATAAATGGGGGCATATGAGTTGGGGGCATGCAATAAGCGGGGATTTGATTCGCTGGAAAGAGTTGCCAGTAGCGCTTAAAGAAGAAAATAATAAAATGGTTTTCTCCGGTTCTATGGTGTACGACACAAAGAATTCAAGTGGTTTTGGTGCGAGTAAAGACCGGCCGGCTCATGTAGCTATATTCACGGCACATGATAGCGCGAGCCAGAGCCAGCACTTGGCCTATAGCATAGATAACCTAAGATCTTTTCAAAGATATTCGGGTAACCCAGTGTTGGATTTACACACGAGGGATTTTCGAGACCCCAACGTTTTTTGGTTTGAAAAAGATAAACGCTGGATAATGGCAGTTGCTATGCCAAATGAAAAAATGGTTTCCATATATTCATCGTATAGTTTGAAACAATGGTCGTTTGAAAGTGATTTTGGTCCGCAAGCAGATACTTCAGGCGTATGGGAATGTCCTGATATTTTTCAAGTACCTGTTGTAGGCGAGCCCGATCAAAAAAAGTGGGTAATGTTGGTTTCTCAGAATAGCAGCATGCAATATTTTGTTGGAGAGTTTAATGGCACTCATTTTTTTAACGAAAATCCTTATAACAAAATATTTCGCCCTGATTATGGTCCTGATTATTATGCGGCTATCACATATAAAAATACACCTAATAAAATACCGGTTAGTATTGGCTGGGTAAATAATTGGAATTACGCCAATGATATTCCAACAAAACCCTGGAAGGGCGCTATGAGCCTGCCTCGAGAATTAGCTGTAAAAAAAATGGGTAATGAGTGGATACTGGTACAACAACCCATAAAAGCCTTGCGTAGCTTACGTTCCACAGCAGAGGTGCTAAAGCAGCCGATTACTGTTCAAAAAAATTATACGGTACCCTTTAGTGGACAGCAGTTTGAAATGGAGTTAGAAATGAAAGCGGCAGCACCCTGTATTGCAGGTGTAAAAATTGCTGTAGGTAAGAAAAACTATTTTAGTATAAGTTATGATGCCACACTAGAGCAGTTAACTATCGATAGAACAAATACACCGTCGGGCTTTAGTAAACAGTATCCTTATTTCGCTAAGAAAAACGCGTACCTAAAAGCAAAGAATGAAAAAATCAAGCTGCGTATTTTCTTTGATAAAAGTATTATAGAAATATTTGCAAATGATGGAGAACTTGTTTTTACTTCGCAAATATTCCCAGAGCCGGGCGATACAGGTATTCGCTTTTTTAGCGATGGTAATACCGCTACATTTGATAATGTTTGGTTTTGGAAAATGAAACCGATCCATTAAAAAACAAGTATGAGTTTTAGAAATTTTAAAATGGTAAGCTATGTGGTTTTTGGCCGCGGAAGCTTCAATCAATTAGACGAAATTTTAGCCCCCAACCGTAAGGGAGGGGCGCCGATGATATTTTTAGTAGATCATTTTTTTGAAGGTAAACCCTTATTGAATAGAATTCCGCTTCGCGGGAAAGATAAAGTGATACTGGCTGATGTTACTTATGAGCCCAAAACCACACAGGTTGATGGATTGGCGAAAGCCATCAAAGAAGAGTTTGGCACTATTAGCGGAGTGATTGGTATTGGTGGTGGTTCGGTAATGGACCTCGCTAAAGCAGTTTCGTTAATGATGAATAATCCTGGCTCTTCGGCAGATTATCAAGGATGGGATTTAGTGAAAGAGCCGGGCGTATATAAAGTTGGTATCCCAACACTGAGCGGAACCGGCGCAGAAGTTAGCAGAACAACGGTGTTGACAGGCCCAACGCGTAAACTCGGCATGAATAGCGATTTTACCCCCTTCGATCAAATTGTACTCGACCCTGAATTAACAAAAGACGCACCTGTAAATCAACGCTTTTATACAGGGATGGATTGTTATATTCATTGTATTGAAAGTTTGGAAGGAACCTATTTAAATGAATTCTCGAAAAGTTATGGAGAGAAGGCGTTACAGCTTTGCCAGAAAGTATTTGTAGAAAAAGATCATTGGGATGATGAAAGCGATGATCAATTGATGATGGCTTCTTATGCAGGTGGTATGAGTATTGCCTATTCACAAGTGGGTGTGGCGCATGCAGTAAGTTATGGATTGAGTTATTTATTAGGAACCAAGCATGGTGTAGGTAATTGTATTGTGATGAATCATTTGGAAGAATATTATCCCGCCGGTGTAAAAGAGTTTAAGCATATGGTAGCCAAGAATAATATTGAAATACCCCAGGATATTTGTAAAGGATTAACCGACGAGCAGTTCGATGCTATGTTGAATGTTTCATTGGGTATGAAACCCTTATGGGAGAACGCTTTGGGAAAAGACTGGGAGAAGATAATGACCCGCGACAAGCTAAGAGCTTTGTACGAAAAACTATAAAAGGCTTGCCGCTTTGATCAAGTCTTCAGGCGTATCTATTTCAACACCCATATATTTCGTGAGCACCATGCGGAGCGGTATGCCATATTCTAAATAACGTAAGCATTCAATCTTTTCAGCAGCTTCTAATGGCGTCATAGGCCAAGAAGTAAAATCGAGTAAAGCCTTTTTGCGAAAAGCATACACACCAATATGTTCATAGTAAGTGATCGCAATGTCTTTGCTACGCGGGTAAGGAATAACGCTACGAGAAAAGAATAAAGCATTGTTATTTCTATCAACGGCAACCTTTACATAATTAGGATCCTCAATATTTTTTTGGTCGGCAAGTACCTGCATCAATGATGCCACTTGTACCGATGCATCATCAAATTGTTGCAATAATTTTTCGAGCGGTTCTTTTTGCACAAAGGGTTCATCGCCTTGCACGTTTACGATAATATCTACCTCTAAATCTGCTGCCGCCTCGGCAATACGGTCGCTCCCGCTTTCATGATTTTTTTTACTCATGATGGCGTTACCACCGTTATCGGCTATTTCTTTATAGATGATATCACTATCCGTTACTACCACTACTTCAGTAAATAAGCCCGTAGCTATTGTGTTATCGTAGGTGTGGCGAATAACCGTTTTGTTACCCAGCATTTGCATGAGTTTGGCCGGAAAGCGAGTAGCCGCATAACGCGCGGGGATCATGGCAACGATGTTCATCTATCTGTCTGTTTTTATACTCCCATCAAATGGGATCTTTAATTGAAAACCAAGATTTTCGTCGGTACTGTCGTTGAGGACATCTAACCCATAACGAAGCTGCTCAACAGGTGTGTAATTGAATGTGCCAAAAAGTCGATCCCAGATGGAAAAAATATTGCCGTAATTACTATCGGTTTGGGGGCGCATATAATGATGGTGCACTTTATGCATATTGGGTGAAACAATTATCCAACTCAATGCCGTATCGAGCCACAACGGAATACGCATATTAGCATGATTAAACTGTGTTAGTACCACGCTCATACTCTGATACATCATCACCAACCACATGGGAGCGCCACAAATAACTACACCTAGCAAGGTGAATACGGCGCGAAAAACACTTTCACCGGGGTGGTGTCTATTGGCAGTAGTGGTATCAACATGCGTATCTGCATGGTGCACCATATGGAATTTCCACATCCATTTTATTTTGTGCTCAATAAAATGAATAAAATAAGCACCTACCAGATCAAGTAATAATAGCCCGCCAACAAGCATAACCCAATTAGGTAAAGTAGTTAATTGTAAAATACCAAAACCATTTGCTACCGACCAGTCACTGGCTTTTACAATAAGCAATGCAAAACTAAAATTCACCAAGATGGTCGTAATGGTAAAGAAGATATTGATAAATGCATGCTTCCATTTATTGTACTTGAATTTAACCAGGGGTATAGCACCCTCCATTAACCAAAAAAAAGTAATACCTCCTGCCAAAATAAGCGCTCGATGGGCACTGGGGATGGTGTTGAAATACTGAATAAGTTGATCCATACAGCAATCGGTTTATACTAAGGTAACAATTTCTTTTTACCTTTAATTTATTCTGAATTATTGGCGTATGCGGAGCAAATTCATTTTTTTTAGCTTTATCTTATTTTTTTCTTGTAAGATGAAAACAGATTATAATAAGCAACCCAAAGTGGAACTGCATTTACACCTCGATTGTTCTTTGAGTTATGATGTTGTAAAACAAATTGATCCAAGTGTTACACTTCAACAATTTCAGGATTCATTTATTGCGCCCCCCAAATGTACCGACTTAGCCGATTATATTAAGCGGGCGATAAAAGGGTTTGAGTTGATGCAAACCAAAGAGCAATTAAGGCTTGTAACACTCGATTTATTTAAACAACTGAAAGCCGATAATGTAGTATATGCAGAAATTCGATTTGCACCACTTCAACATATTTATAAAGGATTAACACCTATAGAAGTAGTAGAAGCGGTAAATAAAGCCACGGAGGAGGGCATAAAAACCTACGGCGTAGAAGCAGGTATTATTTTGTGTACACTTAGGCATTATTCAGAACAGCAAAGTATGGAAACAGTTGAACTTGTTAAGCAGTTTGCAGGAACGCATGTAGTTGGTTTTGATATTGCAGCCGATGAGGCAGGGTTCCCTATAACAAATCATATAAAAGCCTTCGAATTTGCTAATGCTAATAAACTACACTGTACAGCACATGCCGGTGAGGCAAAAGGGGCTGAAAGTGTTTGGGAAACAGTAAAGAATTTTCATCCAACACGCATAGGGCACGGTGTTCGCTCAGCCGAAGACCCCAAACTTTTAGCATACCTAAAAGAGAAGGATATTCATTTAGAGGTTTGTCCAACCAGTAATATACAAACCAATGTTTTCGACAAGATAGAAAACCATAGCGGTGATAAAATATACAAAGCTGGCGTGTCTATGAGTATAAACACTGATGCGCGAACCATTTCCAATACCACACTGGCAAAAGAATATGCTATTATGGAAAAAGTATTTCATTGGACGCCGGCACAAATAAGGCATTGTAACCTCGAAGCCATTCGCCATTCTTTTGCAAGCGATAGTGTTAAACAAAGGATTACCGAAAAAATTGAAAAGGCGTATTAATAACTTAGTTATTCAACATCAACGGCATAACCAACATTAGTAAATCTTCTCCCTCACCCTGCTCTGTGGGTTTGATCAAACCGGCTTTGGTAGGAGTTGAAAGCTCCATCTTTACATCATCAGTATCGGCAGCATTAAGCATCTCAATTAAGAAACGTGCGTTGAATGCAATTTGTAAATCTTCTCCATCGTACTGGCAACTCATGCGCTCATTGCCTTCAAAACTAAAATCAACATCCTGTGCTGCCATTTGTAATTCACTACCGGTAATATTTAATGCTACCTGGTTCGTGCTTTTATTACTGAAGACGTTAACGCGACGTAAAGCATTCTGAAAATCGTGCTTGTTCACAACCAGCTTATAAGGATTATCTGCAGGTATCACCACTTTATAATCAGGAAAACGGGCATCTATCAATCTACAAATCATATGTGTAGAGCCATGTTGTACAAATAAATGATTGCTGTTATAGCTGATCGTTATTTCATCCCCATTATCAGGTAAGGCGTTCTTCAATAAATTCAATGGCTTCTTGGGTACAATAAAAGAATCGGCCTTAGTTGCCAATGCATCAGTACGTTTGTAGCGAACCAACCGGTGTGCATCGGTAGCCACAAACTGAACCCCATCTTTACTTAACTCAAAAAATACACCCGTCATAGCCGGCCTTAAATCATCGCTACTCACTGCAAATAAGGTTTTGTTTATTGCGGTGAGCAAAGCGCTGCTAGTCATTGTAAACCCGGTTGTATCGTCTGCTGTTGGTTCTTTCGGGAAATTGTCGGGATTTTCACCCATAACTTTATACTTACCATTATCGCTAGTAATTTCTACTGCGAAATTTTTATCGATGGTAAAAGTGAGTGGCTGATCAGCAATATTTTTTAAAGAATCCAATAATATTTTGGCAGGAATACACACTTTTCCGTTAGCCTTGCTCTCTACATCCATTTGTACACGCATCACTGTTTCCAAGTCGGTAGCTACAACACTCAATTTCTTATCCTGAATTTCAAATAAAAAATCTTCCAAAATGGGTAATACGGTATTGGCATTAATAACACCGCTAATTTGTTGAAGGTGTTTTAATAAGGAGGTAGAGGAAACGATAAATTTCATATGCACGTTT